>SFHJ01000046.1 GCA_004555655.1 Clostridiales bacterium | reverse complement strand
GAGGATGCCTAAAGCAGAAAAAGACCACACAGCAGACATTGCAGCCTGTTGTGTGGTCTTTCTGTTGGCCCCGCTTGAAGGGTGTCAGTCAAAAATATCTTTGTTTTAGGGTATCCCTAAGCTGAACCCTCTTTTTGCGGCAGTCTTTTTTTGTTATAGCAGTACCGCAAGCAGATGGCATATCAGGATTCCCACGGCCGTGGGCAGAAGCATTGCAACCAGCGTCCATTTTACGCTCCCGGTCTCCTTTTTGATGGTCAGCACCGTTGTGCTGCAAGGCCAGTGGAACAGGAAAAACGCCATCGTGCACACTACCGTCCGTACGGGCCACGTGCCCGGCTCGCCCATGCCCAGTGTAATAATCATCGGAAGCACGAGCTCATTGGCCGGAAATCCGAGTATGAACGCCAGCAAAATTGCGCCGCTCATGCCGAGCCATGCGCCGGGCTGTTCAAGCGCGTCCACAAGGCAGTACGCAGCTGCTGTGCCGCCAAGTTTGAGGTGCAGCAGACACCAGATGACGAGCCCCGCCGGCGCTGCCACGGCCGCCGCACGGCCCAGAACGTACAGCGTTCTGTCCAGAATCGCGCGCACGATGACGCGGCCGATCTTCGGCTGCCGGAACGGCGGCAGCTCCATCACAAATGACGATGCAAAGCCGCGCAGCGCGCTCTTGCTGAGCAGAAACGAAACAAGAAATGTCATCCCCACACCTGCCAGCACGCAGGCGGTCAAAACGGCTGCTGAGAGCAGGCTGTTTTCCCTGCCGCCCATGAGCGCGCAGCCCAAGACGATCAGCGCCGGAAAGCGGCCGTTGCACGGCACAAAGCAGTTTGTCAGAATGCCGATCATCCGCTCGCGCGGCGAATCGATGATGCGGCAGCCTACCACACCTGCGGCGTTGCAGCCAAAGCCCATGCACATGCTGAGCGCCTGTTTGCCGCACGCGCCGCAGCGCTCAAAGCCCGCGTCCAGCAAAAACGCCACCCGCGGCAGATACCCCACGTCCTCAAGCAGCGAAAACAGCGGAAAAAAGATCATAACAGGCGGCAGCATGACGGCCACGACGCGCGCAGTGGTTGCATACACGCCGTCGAGCAGCGGCGCGGTCAAACCTTGCGGCAGCCCGATTGTGTCCGCTCCGCGGCGCAGCAGCGCTCCCAGAGCGTCAAACGCGCGCTGCAATAGCATGGAGGGATAATTTGCGCCCTCAATCGTCAGCCAGAAGAGGAAGAACAGCCCCAGCATCAAAATGGGGATGCCCGTCAGTTTGCCGGTCAGGATCCTGTCGATCGTGCGCTCTTTTTGACAGTAGCTGCAGCCGCGGCAGCACACGGCGGATGCGGCCAACATCTCAGCCCGGTGCACAAAGCGCTTTGCCGCAGCGTCGGCCTGCTGCTGCGTGCCGCCTGTCAGAAGCGCCAGAAGCGGCTGGCCGTCCTCCTGCGCCGCTACGGTCTTCGGGTGCGGCTGCTCGAAGCCGCCGGTCACGCTGCGGATGCGCTCGAGAAGACGCGTAAGTCCCTCCCGCCTTCCCGCCGCCGTTCCGACTACCGGCACGCCGAGATTCCGCTCGAGCTTGCGCAGATCGATGGTGAGCGCGCGCTTGCGCGCTTCATCGAGCAGATTGACGCATACGATCACCTGTGTCGTGAGCTCCATCACCTGCAGCGCCAGCACGAGGTTGCGCGCCAGACACGTGCCGTCACAGACCACAACCACACAGTCCGCCTGACCGGACTGCAAAAACGACGCCGCCACGCGTTCTTCTTCTGACTTGCTCAGAAGCGAATACGTGCCTGGCAGATCGACAAGCGTATAGCTCTCGGACTTGTATGTATATTGCCCCTGCGCCATCACCACGGTCTTGCCCGGCCAGTTGCCGGTATGCTGCCGCAGGCCTGTCAGAGCGTTGAATACCGTGCTTTTGCCCACGTTGGGGTTTCCCATCAGCGCCACAACTTTCCGCCCCGGCGCGCGGTGAAATTCCGCCGCTCCGGCGGCGTGGGCGGCGGTCGACTGCGCCGTCAAACCCATACGTCATCCGCCTCCGCCTCAATGCTCTGTGCGTCCTGCCGTCTGAGCGCAATGACTGCGCCGCGCACCGCATAGGCAATCGGGCTGCCAGCCGGCGCGGTCTGCAGCCGCCTCACGCACGTGCCGGGGATGAGCCCCAAATCATAAAGCCTTCTTCGCATCTGGCCCTGCAGAGAGATCTCCATCACCACCGCCGATTGCCCCTGCCGCAGTTGAGAAAGGTACAGCTGCTGCTTCACTTGCCACCACTCCCCTGATTCGTCTTACGCCAATATATACGCAAGCGACAGCAGATGTGATCGCACGTCGGATTTTTGCAGGCAAAAACCAGCCTTCACCGATCGGTAAAGGCTGGTTTGACGCATGTAAATTGTAAGGCGATCAGCCCTTGAGTGCCTGCTCGACAGCGACGGCCACAGCGACGGTAGCGCCGACCATGGGGTTGTTGCCCATGCCCAAAAAGCCCATCATCTCAACGTGCGCCGGGACGGAGGAAGAACCCGCGAACTGCGCATCACTGTGCATACGGCCCATGGTATCGGTCATGCCGTAGGAGGCGGGACCGGCGGCCATGTTGTCCGGATGCAGTGTACGGCCCGTGCCGCCGCCGGAAGCGACGGAGAAGTACTTCTTGCCCATCTGGACGCACTCTTTCTTGTAGGTGCCGGCGACCGGATGCTGGAAGCGGGTGGGGTTGGTGGAGTTGCCGGTGATGGAGACGTCAACGCCCTCCTTGTGCATGATGGCAACGCCCTCGCGCACATCGTCAGCACCGTAGCAGCGGACGTTGGCACGCTCGCCGTCGGAGTACGCGATCTCGCGCACGATCTTGACTTCGCCGGTGGCGTAGTCAAACTGGGTCTGCACATAGGTGAAGCCGTTGATACGGGAGATGATCTGCGCGGCGTCTTTGCCGAGGCCGTTCAGGATGACACGCAGCGGCGTCTTACGCGCCTTGTTGGCGTTCTTGACGATACCGATGGCGCCTTCGGCAGCGGCAAAGGACTCGTGGCCGGCGAGGAAGCAGAAGCACTTGGAGTCCTCGGAAAGCAGCATCGCGCCCAGATTGCCGTGGCCCAGACCGACCTTGCGGTCGTCGGCGACGGAGCCGTCGATACAGAACGCCTGCAGACCTTCGCCGATGGCGGTAGCTGCCTCAGCGGCGGACTTGACATTCTTCTTCAGCGCGATAGCCGCGCCCACCGTGTACGCCCAGCAGGCATTCTCAAAGCAGATGGGCTGGATGCCCTTGACGATCTCATACGGGTCAAAGCCTTTGGCCTGGCACATCTCGCGGCAGGCTTCCACAGACTCGATGCCATACTGTGCGAGGACGCCATTGATCTTGTTGATTCTTCTTTCGTAACTTTCAAACAAAGCCATTTTCGTGTCCTCCTTCTTATTCCTTGCGCGGGTCGATGTACTTCGCGGCGGTATCCCACTGGCCGTAGTGGCCCTTGGCCTTCTCCAGCGCCTCGGCGGGCTCGATGCCCTTCTTGATGAAGTCCATCATCTTGCCGAAGTTAATAAACTCGTAGCCGATGATCTCATCATCCTTGTTGAGCGCAACTCTGGTGACATACCCTTCGGCCATTTCCAGATAACGCGGGCCCTTTTCCTTGGTAGCGAACATCGTGCCGACCTGGCTTCTCAGGCCCTTGCCGAGATCCTCCAGCGAAGCGCCGACGGCGAGGCCGCCCTCGGAGAACGCAGACTGGCTGCGGCCGTAGACGATCTGCAGAAACAGCTCGCGCATGGCGGTGTTGATGGCGTCGCAGACGAGGTCGGTGTTGAGTGCCTCAAGAATCGTCTTGCCGATGAGAATTTCGGAAGCCATGGCGGCTGAATGGGTCATGCCGGAGCAACCCAGCGTCTCAACCAGCGCCTCTTCGATCACACCGTCTTTAATATTCAACGTCAGCTTGCACGCGCCCTGCTGCGGCGCGCACCAGCCCACGCCATGGGTAAAGCCGGAGATGTCCTTGATTTCCTTTGCCTGGACCCACTTGCCCTCTTCGGGGATGGGCGCCGGGCCGTGATATGCGCCCTTGGCAACGGGACACATATGCTGAACTTCCGCAGTATAGATCATAAGAATCTTTCCTTTCAGAGTATTCTCCAAGCCATAGGACTGCAAGCAGCCCAAACTGGCCGATATTACAGTAGAATTATACCTACTGCGCGCGGCAAAGTCAAGAAAAGCGCGGAAAAAAGCCGGTGAAAACCATTGGCTTTCACCGGCCTGCCAGATCTTACTTGGTGCCGAAGATGCGGTCGCCCGCGTCGCCGAGACCCGGAACGATGTAGCCGTGCTCATTGAGGTGGTCATCCACCGCGCCGCAGTAGATCTCCACGTCAGGATGCTTCTCGCGGATGAGCTCGATGCCCACGGGCGCGGCGACCAGCACCATCAGCTTGATGCTGCCGCAGCCGCGCTTTTTGAGCTCCGTGATCGCCGCGTCAGCCGAACCACCGGTGGCAAGCATCGGGTCAACGATCATCACATCGCGCTCGGCGATGTCCTTGGGCATCTTGCAGAAGTACGTATGCGGCTCAAGCGTCTGTTCGTCGCGGAACATGCCGATATGGCCCACACGCGCCGACGGCACCATGCGCAAAACGCCGTCAACCAGGCCCAGACCCGCGCGCAGAATGGGAACGACCGCGATCTTCTTGCCGGCCAGTGTCGGCAATTCCGCCTTGCACAGCGGCGTTTCGACGGTCTTGGTCGTCAGCGGCAGATCGCGCGTAGCTTCGTAGGTGATATACATACCGATCTCGGAAACAAGCTCGCGGAAGTCCTTGACGCTCGTGTTCTTATCGCGCAGGATGCTCAGCTTGTGCGCAACCAGAGGATGGTCCATCACATGGACGTGTTCACCGAATCTGTTGTCAATCATAGTTATCTCCCTTTCTGCGTGTTGTATATGAACTTTTTGGTTTACCCGTTTTGCATACGCGCATTGCGCTCACGCTCGGCCTGCGACAGGCGCAGATAGCTGGGCGCAAGCGTTTTCGCGTCGCCCACCCCGCCCGCGTTTTTCATGCGCTGCGCTGCAAGCGCCACGCCCGCAGCTCTCTGCTGGCGCAGATGCTCGGGCAGAAGCCGCAGCTGCGAAAGGCTCTCATGCAGCGCGTCAAAGCAGAGCTTCGCGCCGTCTCCCACCAGAAAAACCGGCCCGTCAAGCCGCGCAAGCTCCTGCGCCAGCTCGGAGACGGAGAGCGCGCGGTCGGCGCACAGCCTTGAACACTCGCCGTTTTTCATACAAAACAGCGCGTTATAGACCTGCTCGCGCCGCGCATCCATACACGCGCAGTACACGCCGTCGCTTACCGCCGCACCCAGCGCCATCGCCTCAAGCGTAGACACACCGTAAAGCGGCAGCTGCCGCCCCCAGGCAAAGCCCTTTGCTGCAGCCACGCCGATGCGCACACCGGTAAAGCTGCCGGGCCCGGCCGCCACGGCGACCGCGTCGATATTCTGCGCGGTGATGTCGCAGTTTCTGAGCATATCCTCCGCCATCTGCATGAGCGTGCGGCTGTGCGTCTGTCCGGAATTCTGCGTGTACTCGGCCAGCAGCGCGCCGTCGGAGAGCAGAGCGACGCCCGCGGCCTTGGCCGACGATTCAAATGCTAAAATCTTCAAGCGTTTCGCCTCCGGTGATGGTGATGACGCGCGCGGTCTCATCGTCCGCGACAGTCTCAATCGTGACGCATATCGCGCCTGTAAGCGCGTCGGCCACGTTTTCGCTCCACTCCACGGCGCACACGCCGCCGCGCGCGAGGTAATCCTCCCAGCCGATGTCAAAGAGTTCTTCACTCGAGCTCAGGCGGTACATATCAAAATGGAACAGGGGAAGTCTTCCCGTCAGATATTCGTTTACAATGGTGTAGGTGGGACTTGTGACCGCATCGGTCACACCCAGTCCCGCGGCAAGGCCGCGCGTAAAAGCCGTCTTGCCCGCACCGAGTCCGCCGTAGAACGCGATCACGTCGCCCGCGCGCAGCTGCGCGGCCAACCGGCTTCCCACGCGCTCGGTATCAAGTGCCGAATGTGTCAGAAAACGCATCGCTTCCTCCGCTTCTTTTTCCTGAAAATCGCATGTCCCTGTTAACCGCGCAGTATTATAGCACATCGTTGATACAAATGCAAAGCCTTTGACAAATTTCTTCCGCTTTTTCCGCATTTTTCTCCGCGCAGAAGCGGCCATGCGCGAAATTTTGGTTTACAGTCCGCGCAATCTTTGCTACAATACAGGTACTTGCGCGAAAGGAGGCGGCGGTATGCTGCGAAGCGTTTTCCGTGCCATCGGAGAATTTGTCAGAAAAGCGGATATGATTTTGCTTGCGCTGTGCGTCACAGCCACCATCTACGGTGTCATCGCCATCTCCAGTGCGACAAATTACGGCGGCAGCAGCCGCTACATCCGGATACAGCTGATTGCGCTGATTCTCGGCATCGTGTGCTATGTACTGTTCTCGCTTATCGATGTCGATATCATTGCCGAGCGGCGCGAGCTTCTTTTCATTCTCTGTACGCTTTTTATCTCCATGCTGTTCCTCTGGGGCGATACGCAGCAGGGCAACCGCAGCTGGCTGGCATTTTCCTGGCTGCCATTCAACATTCAGCCAGCTGAGATCTGCAAAATTCCCTTCATTCTGATTCTCGCCAAGACTATGAGCGTCAAGCAGAATAAGATCTCGTCTCCGCTGACGGTTTTGCAGCTCGGCGCGATCACAGTGTTTTTCTTCGCGCTCATCATCGTCGCGTCCGACGATATCGGCGTTTCGCTGCAGTATATCTTCATCTTTGTCTTCATGGCCTTTGTCGGCGGCGTGAACATCATCTGGTTCCTCGGCGGCATGGCAGTGCTGCTGGTGGCGGCGCCGTTTTTGTGGCAGTTTCTGCGCAACGACCTGCAGGAGCGCATCATGGTGCTCTTTGACCCCACGATCGACCCGAACGCGCTGAACGTGCGCTACCAAATGAACTGCAGCCTGCGCGCGCTGCAAAACGGCGGCGTGAGCGGTCAGGGTCTGTACAACGGCACGATGGTGCAGAGCGGTACGCTTCCCATGCGCCAGAACGACTTCATCTTCTCCGCCATCGGCGAGGAGCTGGGGATGCTGGGCTGTCTGGCGGTGCTGGTTTTGCTCGGCGCAATCATCATCCGTATCATCTATGTCGGCATCAAGTCCGGCAACTATATGAACCGGCTCATCTGCGTGGGCGTGGCCGGTATGCTCACAACGCAGATCCTCATCAACGTGGGCATGTGTCTGGGACTGCTCCCCGTCATCGGCCTGACGCTTCCATTTTTCAGCTACGGCGGCAGCTCTATCGTGACCATGTTCATCGCCATGGGCATCGTCTCGGGCATCAACATGCGCCCAGCGCCGGATATCAACGCCCGCTATATCCGCCCAAAAAACGCATAATCACACACCTGTCACTGCCGCCCGGTATCCGGGCGGCTTTTTTTGCAGTTTTTTTCTTGGGATAGTATAATTCTCCAATTCCTGCAGACACTACCTGCGTCATCAAAACAACAGGAGGTCACTACTTTGAAGCATTCACATGTTACGGCGCGAACACTGCTTGTTTGCCTGCTCGTGCTGTGCGCACTTACGACCGGGGCCTTTGCCGCCGATATCTCCGTCACTGCCGCATCCGGCTACTGCTTTTCCGCCGCAGACTTTTCTGCCGGCGGCAGCGCGCCTGACGGCGTGTACCTTGCGAGTGTACCGGACGCGTCCGTCTGCACCATCCGCTATGGCAGCCGCACGCTGCGCGCAGGCGATGTGATCGCGTCATCCGCCCTGTGCTCGCTTACACTCGAACCGGCGTATGGCGCCATGGACAGCGCAGCGCTGGTCTATTGTCCCATCTCGGGCGGCAGCGTCGGGCAGATGCAGACCATCAATCTCAATATCCGCACCGGGAAAAACCGCGCGCCGGAAGCGGAAAGTCTGGATTTTGAGACGTACAAAAACGTCTCGAATTCCGCCGCCCTGCCGGTGAGCGACCCCGACGGCGACACGCTCACCTATCAGCTTGTCAAAGCGCCCAAGCGCGGCACGGTGGAGCTGCATGAAGACGGCACCTTCACCTACACGCCAAAGGAAAACAAGGTCGGCAAGGACTCGTTCACCTTCACTGCCACCGACGCGGCGGGCAACGTCTCGAACGAGGGCACTGTGAAAATCAAGATCGTCAAGCCCACCGATAAGGCATATTACACCGACATGGCGGCCGATCCGGACGAATATCTGGCCATGTGGCTCAAAGAGCGCGGCGTTTACACCGGCAAAACCGTGGCCGGCAACGTCTGCTTTGAGCCGGACGGCGCGGTCGGACGTGGAGAATTTCTCGTCATGGCCATGACGCTGCTTGGCGCGCAGGCGGAGGATGCCGAACTCACCTCCGGCTTTGCCGATGAGGCGCTCACGCCCGGCTGGATGCGGCCGTATATCGTCAGCGCGTTCAAAAGCGGCATGATCTCGGGCGTAAGCTCCGAGGAGGGGATGCTGTTCCGTCCGTCAGCCTCTCTCACCGGCGCGGAGGCCGCCGTGATGCTGCAGAACATGCTGCAGCTTCCGGAGACCGACTCCAAAGCCGTCTTTGCAGCAGACGAGGAAGAAAGCACCATTCCTGTCTGGGCGCAGAGCGCCGTGAGTACGCTGCTTGATGCGGGTGTCAGCATTCCCGCCACTACCAGCGCCGAGCCCATCTCCCGCCGCGACGCGGCAAGACTTCTGTACGGCGTCTGCCAGCTTGCAGAGCGCGGGGACGCAACGACCTTTTACTGGGCAAAATAAGCGAAACCGGCTGTGAACAGCACCCCATTTGTTAGACAGTATGGTATACTACTAACGAATGGGGTGTTGTTTAATGCCAAAAGGAGTACCGAACAAGAGGTATACTGGGGAA
>SFHJ01000017.1 GCA_004555655.1 Clostridiales bacterium | reverse complement strand
AATGGCTATTTTTCGCTTAAATTACCTTAACCAAGTGCAAATAGCGGCTAATACATCGAGTAGGAACAGAACAAAGGCTATTAATTCAGAGGTTCCCTAGACGCACAGGGAGGAAAAATGATGGAATTTACAGTTTTTTCCCCGGAACAGTCCGGGCAGCAGCCGGAAGAGGCTGTGTACTATGACGAGGAATTTGTGACGGCGGAAGACACCGGCGGACAGACGGCCGCGCCTGCGCCGCAGGTGCCGGAAGAGCGGCCGTGCGGGAAAAAACCGTGGAACAAGCGGCTCATCCTAGCTGCTGCAGCTGCGGTGCTCGTGCTGGCGCTGCTCGTGGTGGGCATCGCTGCAGTGGCGGGCAATTCGCCGGTGAAGCTCGTGATGGATTCCATCGGAAATACGCTCGAGAGCGTGGGCGGTGACGAGCTGCTCATTCTGGCGCAGAAGGCGCTTCACGGCGGCAGCTTTGCGTTTGAAATGCCGGTGAACGACCTGGAAGAGTCTCTGATCTACGGCTACGGCAATCCGTTTGTCGTGACGCAGGATGCGGCGGGGACGCTGGGCGCCAAGCTGTATACGGACGTGGACCGGCAGCAGCTTGCGCTGACGGCGCAGGGACCGTTTGCGGGCCAGCAGCTGGATGCGTCACTTTATGTAAACTTAGACGCGTGTGCTTTTTCGATGCCTGCGCTGCTGGAAGAGACCTACGGCGTGAATCTGAAAACGCTGGCCGACACGCTGCCGCAGTCTGTGTTTGCGCCTGAGAGCGGCTCCGGCTTTGCAATGGATGAGGAGACGTTCGAGCAGCTTCTGCAGCAGTTGGGCCAGATTGACGGCGAGGCGAAAAAGCAGAACGAGGCGCTTGCCAAGCAGACGGAAAAGACGGTAAAGAAGCTCGTCAAGAAGCTGGCCGGTATCCTTGAAGAATATGCCGTGGAGAAGGGCAGCGACACGCTGGCATTCGTCTCGTCCGAGGTCAAGGTCACGTGTGTGCAGCTTGTGATGGACGGCGCGGCGGTGAGCCAGACCGGCAAGAGCATGTTCCGGTGGATCGACGAGGACAAGGACGTGAAGAAGCTGGTCACGATGGTCTGTGAGCAGAATGCCGCGCAGTTCGGTGCGCTCACCGGTGACACGGCGGTGGAGCCTGAGGAGCTTGTCACACGCTTCTACGACTGGGTGGGCGATATGATTGACGCGAGCGACGATCTGGCCGACGACTGGGAAGACACCGTGCTGTCGCTTGATTTCTACATCACGAAATCCGGCAAGCGGCTGGTTAAGCTGGACGCACGGCTGGACGAGGACGCAGACCAGATGCGACTGACGCTCACAGCCGGCCCGTCACTGGGTGAGCCGGAGCTCATCTGCGTGCAGTATCAGGACGCGTGGCAGGACTATGAGCTGAGCTACGGCGTGGAGGAAAGCACGTCGAAACAATACAGCGCGAGGCTGCGTGAAAAGCAGAACAGCGTGACCACGGCCAGCGCGAGCGTGAGCTGGGACAAAAAAGAGGGCGACCTGCGCATCAAGTTTGAAAACGAGGACGGAACCGTGCTCGTCAAGGGAAGCCTTCTCGCTGATAAAAAATCTGCGGCGCTCTACATCAGAAGCGTCACATTGGATGAGGATATTCTCAAGCCAGAACTGACCGTCACCATTCTGGCGGACGACAAGGTGCCGGAGATGCCCGCGTATACGGAAATACTGCTCCTGAGCGAGCAGGAGCTGAACGCGCTCGGCACGCAGGTGCAGCAGAATCTGCTTGCGCTTTTGGGACTGGCATAATCACGCGTACAGACGGGAGGCGGCAGGATGCGCTGCAGAAATTGTGGAAGTAAGGCAAGACCCGGCAGATACTGTTCCGGCTGCGGCATGCTGCAGCCGCCCCGTGTGGCAAAGGGGCTCAAGGCCGCGGTGGGCATTCTTGGCGTGCTGGCGATCGTGCTGCTTTCGGCTGTAGGGTATGTGCTTTTGAAGCTCGAGCCGCAAAGAAGGGCTGTAAATGCGCCGCCTGCGATGCTGGCTGAGCTGCGCGATGCGTCCGGGGCTCCTGCGCGCGAGCCGTCCGGGACAGCGCAGGAAACACAGCAGGACGTGGTGCCTGAGACGGCGGCGCAGCCGGACGCGCCCAAGCTGCAGAGCGCCGGACCGGAGACGGCGCAGACTCCTGCGGAGGAGCAGGATACACCTGAGGCTGCCGCGGACGGGACGCAGACGGTGGACGACGAGGTGAAGGCCATCCGCGCCGAGTTCAACGCGATCGAGGAGAACCGGCAGGCCGGGCGATATGAAAAGCTGGCGCTCAGGCAGAGCGTATCCGCCTGGATGGACGGCAGCGAGCCGGCGTGCATCGTTCTGCGCAGCGGGGCCGACGGGCTGGATTTTGAGCGGAGCTACTATTTTGAAGATGGCATGCTGCGCTTTGCGCTTCTGGAGGCGGATGACGCGTGCAGGCTGTATTTTAAAGACGACGTGCTGCTGCGGCTGCGCTATGCGGAGGATGCACGTAAAGCGTCGGACTCGGTTGATTACGACGGCTCGGGCGGCGCGGAATATGACGCGTGGCGCGAATTTGCGCTCAGTGAGGCATATACGCTCTATGCCGATGCCTGTCAGGCAGCTGCGGCACAGAGCGGGTATGTCCTGCCCGGAAGCGACAGCAGGTATCTGCGTGAGGATGATCTGCGCGGGCTTACGGCGGAGGAATGCCGGCTGGCAAGAAATGAGATCTTTGCGCGCCACGGCAGGCGCTTTGAAGATCCGGCGCTGCAGGCGTATTTCGACGCGTGCAGCTGGTATACGGGCACGGTCGCGGCGGAAGATTTCGATGAGAGTGTGTTCAACGAGTATGAGGCGGCGAACGTCGCGTTCATCCGTGAATACGAGACGGCCATGGGATACCGGTAATGAGAGGACAAAGGGAACTTGCGGCGCTGCTGGCTGCTGTGATGGTGCTGCTGTGCGCGTGCGCGGCCGCAGCGCCCGCGCAGCCGCCGCCTGCCCAGCAGGCGGCGGCCGGTACGGCGCAGACAGTGGATTCAGCCGCCGCCGCACCGGAGGAAGAGCCGATCGCTCCGCGTTATATCGAAGCTGAAATCGTCTCATCCGCCGCGTCCGGGCCGCAGGCGGAAGCAGCGGCGCAGGATGAAGATGTGCTTGAATTGCATCCGGAGGCCACGGACGCGGCGGTCAGACAGCGGCTGGTGGTGATCGACCCCGGTCATCAGGCCGAGGGAAACTATGATACCGAGCCCATCGGCCCCGGCGCGTCGGAGCAGAAGATCAAGGTGGCCGCAGGCACGCATGGCGTGGTGAGCGGGCTGCAGGAGTATGAGCTGACGCTGCAGATCTCGCTGCTGCTGCAGGCGGAATTGGAGGCGCGCGGGTACGCGGTTGCGCTCACACGCACGGCGCACGACGTGGACATCAGCAACGCCGAGCGCGCGGCCATGGCGAACGGGCTCGGCGCAGATGCGTTTGTGCGCGTGCACGCCAACGGCTCCGAGAGCGAAACGGCCAGCGGCGCGATGACCATCTGCCAGACGGCGGACAATCCCTATAGCGGTTCGCTGTATGCTGAAAGCTATGCGCTTTCGTCGTGTGTGCTCGACGCGCTGGTGGAAAAAACGGGCTGCAAAAAGGAGTATATCTGGCAGACCGATACAATGACGGGCATCAACTGGTCGCAGGTGCCGGTCACAATCGTGGAGGTCGGGTATATGACGAACCCGGATGAGGACGCGCTGATGGCCACGCAGGACTATCAAAAGAAAATCGCCGCAGGCATCGCCGACGGCATCGATGCGTTTTTCGCCGCGCAGACACAATAGGTAAGCGGCCCATGGGATATCCCATGGGCTGCAGTACTCTCCGGGCACAAACGCCGCCGAACAGTTCCCGGCGCTCCCGGCGGTCAAACACCATGCCGAAAGGCTGCGCGATATATCGTAGAGATTGATGTGCGAGGCTTCCGGCCGGCTGTGGCAGAGCAGGAGGATGACAGCCTCTTTGTACATACATACTCCTCCGCTCAGACAGGAAAAGCGTATTTCATCTGCGATTCCAATGTAACAGAGGCCATGGTATCTGTCCAAGATACCGCGGGCGTCAGAAGAACAGGCGGACGCTGAGCGCCGCCATGAAAAAGCCTGTCAAATCGGCCACGACGGCGGCGGGGACGGTATAGCGCGTCTTTTTTACGCCCGCCGCGCCGAAATACACGCCGATGGTATAGAACGTTGTCTCAGAGCTTCCGAGCATCACGGCGGCGGTGCGGCCAACGAGCGAATTGACGCCGTGTTCACGCATCAGCTCTGCGCCCACAGCCAGCGCCGCACTGCCGCTGAACGGGCGGATGAGCATGAGCGGCACCAGCTCCGGAGGGATGCCCACAAAAGAACAGACAGGCGCCAGAAATTGGGACATGCGTTCAAAAAAGCCGCTCGCGCGCAGCATCGACACCGCCGTGAGCAGCACAATAAGCGCCGGGGCGATGGAAAAAAGCAGCCGCAGCCCATCCTGTGCGCCCGTAACGAGCGGGGCATAGACGTCCTGCTTTTTGTGCAGAGCGTAGACGCTTACAAAGATCAGCAGCAGCGGGATGAGAAGATCCGTCATCTGCGCCACCACCTGCGAAGCAGCCGTGCGGCGAGAATGCCGCTTGTGACCGACACGGAAGACGCGAGCCAAACAGCGGGCAGGATATCAAACGCGCTGGCAGCGCCGAGGCTTGCGCGCAGCGCGGCTACGGTGGACGGGATGAGCTGCACCGAGGCGCTGTTCATTACAATAAGAAGGCACATGTCGTCAGTGGCCTCGGCCGTGCCTGACACCGCCTGCATCCGGCGCACGGCGTTTATGCCCATGGGCGTGGCCGCGTTTCCGAGGCCCAGAAGATTGGCCGATAGATTGGCACAGAGAAAGCCCATCGTCCGTTCGTCTCCGGCCGCGTCTGGAAAAAGCCGGCGTAAAGCGGGGCGCAGCAGGCGCGTGAGCTTTTGCATGAGTCCAGACGCATCCATGAGCTTTGCCAGCGCGCTCCACAGGCAGATCGCGCCTGCCATGGAGAAAACCAGCGTGACGGCGCTCTGCGCGCCCGAGAGCGCTGCCGCGCCGACCGCCTGTGTGCTGCCGGTCAAAAGCCCCGTGAGCGTAGCGAGCAGCAGTAACATGAGCCAGATGATGGACATCGCCATTGCAGCACCTCCGTAAAAAACTTAAGAAAAATTAAGAGAATGAAAATTCTGGGTGTTCAAGATTTGGACATAAATGGATGCTATGATGGTGCAGGTAAGAAAGAAACATTGGCAGCTTCGCATGCGGCGGAGCGCCAGTAGCGGAAAGAAGTGTACAGGAGGTTCCAAAATGAAGTCCACGGGTATTGTTAGAAAAGTTGATGAGCTGGGCAGAATCGTACTGCCGATTGAATTGCGCCGAACGCTGGATATTGCAGAGAAAGATGCGATAGAAATTTATGTGGACGGGGCCTCGATCATTCTGAAAAAATACGAACCGACCTGCGTGTTCTGCAACGACTCGAAGAACGTGATGAACTACAAGGGTAAGAATGTTTGCGCCAACTGCTTGAAAGAACTGAAAAAACTGTAAAAACCAACCGGGAGCAGAAAACTGCTCCCGGTTTTCTATGGACAACCCAAACGTCCCGGCACAGGTCATTCTGCCGGGACGTGTTTTGTCGTGTGTCATCTTTCAGCCTGCAGAACCGCCTCGTAGAGGGCGTTTTTTGCAAGGCCCGTTTCTTTGGCGACGAGCTTGACCGCGTCTTTTTTGGAAAGGCCGTCAGACAGCTTTGCCTGCACGAGCGCGACGGCTTGCTCCATGGTGGGCGCCTCGTCGGGAACTTCTTCCGCGCCCGCGAGGACAAGGACAAATTCGCCGCGCGGCGGCGTTTCGGTGTAGTGCGTAACTGCCTCACCCAGTGTGGTACGGTAGTATTCCTCGTGCAGCTTCGTCAGCTCCCGGCAGAGGGTGATCTTCCGCCCGGGGCCGAAAGCCTGGGCGAAATCGTTTAATGTTGCGAGCAGCTTGTGCGGCGCTTCGTAGAAGATCATCGTGCGCTGCTCGTTTTTTAAGGATGTCAGGTGCGCCTGACGGCTTTTTTTGTTGATGGAGAGAAAACCCTCGAAGCAGAACCGGCCGGTGGGCAGGGCGCTGGCACTGAGCGCGGTGACGAGCGCGCAGGGCCCCGGGATGGCGCAGACGGGGATGCCGGCTTCGGCGCACAGGCGCACCAGATCTTCACCGGGGTCTGAGATGGCGGGCGAGCCCGCGTCGGAGACCAGCACGCACGTCTCACCATCCAGAATGCGCGAGACGATACGCGGGCCGCTCTCTGCCTTGTTGTGCTCGTAGTAGCTCACGAGCGGCTTTTTGAGCTCCAGATAGTTGAGCAGCTTCAGCGTCACGCGCGTGTCCTCGGCGGCGATAAAATCGGCCTGCGCAAACGTCTGGCGGCAGCGCGCGGAGATATCGCCCAGATTTCCGATGGGCGTGGGAACGAGATAGAGCATGCCGGGCATAATCAAGCCTCCTGTCGGTGATAGATTCTCTGGTATTCCGCCGTTTCAACGCCGTCCGGCGTGAAAAGCGCGAGGTCGGGTTCATAGCAAAGCCCCGGCTTACCGCCTTTTCGCGACTCGAGCAGCACAAGGCTGACAGGCGCGGCGCCGGTATGGCGCACGAAACGGATACGCTTTGGCTCGAGCGCATGTGCGCGCAGCGAGCAGATGAGATCGGCCAGCCGCTCGGGCTTGTGCACGAGCGTAAAGCTGCCGGATGTTTTTAACAGCCACGCCGCGCACGCGCAGATGTCGTCCAGCGTGCAGTGCAGCTCCGTCCGGGCTGCAGCCAGCGCCGGCGCGTGCGCGTGATAGCCGCTGTTTACCGCGTAGTAGGGCGGATTGGAGACAACGGCGTCGAAGCTGCCGGGAGAAAGGAGCGCGCGATGCTCGCGCAGGTCGCCCCCGATCACATGGAAGCGGCAGTCAAGGCCATTGTCCAGCGCGTTCTGCCGTGCGCAGGCCACGGCGTCCGGCTGGATTTCAATGCCGGTGACACGCAGCGCGGGGTATCTTCCGAGCAGCATCAGACTGATCGCACCGCAGCCGCAGCCGAGGTCGCAGACCGCGCCGTTCCCGCGCACGCGCGCGAAATCTGCTGCGAGCACCGAGTCGGTGCTCACGCGGAACTGGCTTTCGTGATAGCGCATGCGAATAACGCCAAAGAGCAGCTCTTCCATAAAATCCTCCGGACAGCCGCAACGGGCCTGTGCAAGCGCACAGGCCCGTTGCCATGTACTTGTTTATTCCTGCGTGATCGCTTCGTTGGGGCATTCAGCCGCGCAAGTGCCGCACTCGACACACTGATCGGCATCGATGACGTACTTGCCGTCGCCCTCGGAAATGATACCCAGCGGGCAAGCATCCGCGCAAGCGCCGCACATGACGCAAGCGTCGCTGATTACATAAGCCATAACTGCACCTCCATGTTTTAATGCGCTTTTATTCTAGCATGTTTTTTGCAAAATGCAAATGATAATTCTGTGAATTGAGTCAAAATATGATTTTTTTCCGCGGGGCGGTATAATCCGCGCGCCGCGCGGCGAGAATCCATGCAGGAAGGGGGCGGCCGCAGTGGCAAAAAACGCGTTTTCGCCGGAGCTTCTGCGTGTGCTGCGGCGTGCGCGGCTACTGGCAAAGGAGCTGGGACACAGCTATGTGGGCACGGAGCACCTGATGCTCTCACTCATGCAGCAACCCAGCCTGCGCGCGGGCCGGGTGCTGCAGCACGCGGGCTGGGAGGCGCAGAGCTTCCGCGGTGTGCTTCTTGCTGAGAGCGGCGCGGGCAGCAGGTCTCTGCCGCTGGTGCAGGGACTGTCGGCCAGGGCCAGGCTTGCGCTGCGGAGGGCAGGCTGCGAGGCCAAAATGCTGCGCGCGGCGCTGATCGAGCCAGAGCATCTGCTTCTGGCGCTCAGCCGCGACGAAACATGCACAGCCAGTGCCATTTTACGCTCAACCGGCACCGATCTGGACTGTATCTTTTCCGACACGTATCTCAGCCTGCAGGCCCGCGCGGCCGTGCAGGTGAATGGAGGGAGAATCGCAACGAGACTTTTGGAGATGTACTGCGAAAACCTGCTGGAAAAAGCGCCGCAGATGGAGCCCGTAATCGGGCGCGAGCGCGAGATTACGGGCGTTTTGCAGGTGCTGAGCAGGAAAAATAAGAACAATCCCGCGCTCATCGGCGAGCCCGGCGTGGGCAAGACCGCCATTGTCGAAGCGCTGGCGCAGCGTATGGCGGTGGGGCAGGTGCCGGAGTCGCTGCGCGGCAAGAAACTGTATGCCCTCAACATGGCGAGTATGCTGGCAGGCACGAAATACCGCGGCGAATTTGAAGAGCGCGTGCGTGACATTCTCATCGAGATCAAACGCTGCGGCAATATTATTCTATTTGTCGATGAAATGCACACCATTGTGGGTGCCGGCAGCGCCGAGGGCGCCATCGACGCGGCAAATCTGCTCAAACCGGCGCTCGGCAGGGGAGAACTGCAGATGATCGGCGCGACGACGCTGGCAGAGTACCGAAAGTATATCGAAAAGGACGCGGCGCTGGAGCGGCGTTTCCGTCCGGTGAAGGTGGAAGAGCCCAGCCGCGAGGAGACGCGGCAGATTCTGCTGGGGCTGCGGCCGGGGCTTGAGCGCCACCACCGCATCCGCATCTCCGACGGGGCCATCGACGCTGCGGTGGAGCTCTCGTGCCGGTATCTGACCGACCGGTTCCTGCCGGACAAGGCGGTCGACCTCCTGGACGAGGGCGCGGCACGCGTATGGCTGGCGTCCGGCCGCGGTGAGAGCTGCGAAGCGGAGAGCGCCAAGCGCGATGTGACGCAGCAGCTGGAGACAGCGGTTTCGAAGGGACAGTATGAGCAGGCCGCGCAGCTGCGCGACAAGCTGCAGTCGATGCTGCGCCAGCAGGTGCAGCATGCGCGCGCGCAGCGCAGTTTGTGCGTCACGGCGCAGGACATTGCAGGCGCCGTGTCCGACCGGACGGGCATCCCGGTGGGGAAACTGTGCCAGGCGGAAAAAGACCGGATTCTGGGACTTTCACGGGCGCTGTCTGCGCGCGTAATCGGCCAGCCGGAGGCGATACAGGCCGTCACGCGCGCCGTCATCCGCGGCAGAAGCGGCTTTGCAGACACGAACCGGCCCGCAGCCTGCATGCTCTTTATGGGACCGACGGGCGTGGGCAAGACGGAGCTCTGCAAGGCGCTGGCCGACTGCGTGTATGGCAGCCGCGAGGCGATGATCCGCATCGACATGAGCGAATATATGGAGCCAAATTCCGTGACCCGGCTCATCGGCGCGCCGCCGGGCTATGTCGGCCATGAGGAGGGCGGCACACTGACGGAGAAGGTGCGCCGCAGACCGTACAGTGTGGTGCTGCTCGACGAGCTCGAGAAGGCGCATCACGACGTGACGGGCCTTCTGCTGCAGATCATGGACGACGGGATTCTGACGGATTCTCTGGGCAGGACGGTCGATTTTAAAAACACGATGATCGTAATGACGTCGAACATCGGCGGCGGCAGCGAGCAAAAGACCGGGCTCGGCTTTTCACCGGGCGGCACGCAGGAGCGGACAAAGACGCTGCTGCGGCAGCATTTCAGCGCTGAATTTCTCGGGCGCATCGACTGTGTGGCTGAGTTTCACCGCCTGGGGCAGACGGAGCTGGAGGCAATCGCCGCGTCAATGCTGCACGCTGCCTGCGCGCGCTTTGCACAGCAGTCGGTCGCGCTGCGCTACGACGGCATGCTGGTGCGCACGCTGGCGCAGCGGTGCCTGCAGGACGAGGCGGGCGCGCGTGCGCTGCGGCACGAGATCCAGCGGCAGATCGAAGAGCCTGCGGCAGAGCTGTATCTGCAGCGGCCGGCGATTCACACGCTCTGCGCGCGGTGTGAGAACGGTCAAATCGTCATCCGGGAGACGGAGTGAGCGGATGGGGTGTATCCCCATCCACCTTATATAGAACAAACGTTTAAAATTACGAAAAGGGGGAATTTCCGGTTAAAATTTGTAAATATTTTCTTTAAAAAATTTTCGTTAAAAGGGTTGCATTTTATGTCAACGCCTTTTATTATATAAGTGAAGTGGAGCCGAGTGGAGCGAAAATGATGAAAATGGAGCGAGGTGAGAGGGAATGTACGGAAAATACAAGCACACGGTAGATCCGAAGGGGCGGCTGTTCGTTCCCTCAAAGCTGCGTGAAGAGCTGGGCGATGCGTTCTATGTGACGCTGGGTCTGGATCACTGCCTGAGCGTCTATACCGAAGAGGGCTGGCAGCACATCCTCGATAAATACAACGCACTGCCCATCGTGCAGGCGCGAAAAATGCGTTTCCTCTTTGCCAACGCGGCCAAGTGCGAGCCCGACAAGCAGGGCCGCTTCCTCATTCCCGCCGAGCTCCGGCAGTACGCGGGGCTGCAGCAGGAGGTCACGTTCATCGGCCAGGGCGGCCACGCGGAGATCTGGGACAGCGAGGCCTACGAGGCGCTTGAGCGCGAGACGCTGACGCCGGAGAATCTGGCGGCTGTGATGGAGGAGCTTGGCTTCTGATGAAATTCGTACACCAGTCTGTGCTTCTGTGGGAGTGCATGGAGGCGCTGAATATCCATCCCACGGGTGTGTATCTTGACGGCACGCTTGGCGGCGCAGGTCACTCGCTGCAGATCTGCAAGCAGCTCACGACAGGCCGGCTCGTCGGCGTCGACCGCGACGCTGTGGCGCTGCAGGCGGCGGCCGGGCGGCTGGAGCGGTATCAGAGCAGGATCACGCTTGTACATGACAATTTTGCAAATATCGACGGGATCTGCCGCGGCACCGGCATCGACGCGTTCGACGGGATGCTGTTTGACCTCGGCGTTTCTTCTCCGCAGCTCGACGACGGCGCGCGCGGCTTTTCCTACATGACCGACGCGCCGCTGGATATGCGTATGAACCGCGAGGACACTCTGACGGCGTTTGACATCGTAAACAACTGGCCGAAGGAGGAGCTGCGCCGGATTTTGTATGAATACGGCGAAGAGCGCTACGCGCCGCAGATCGCTGCCGCGATCGACCGCGTGCGCGTCGACCGGCCCATCGAGACGACGCTGGAGCTGGTGGAGATCATCAAGTCCGCCATGCCCGACAAGGCGCTGCGCGAAAAGCAGCACCCGGCCAAGCGGAGCTTTCAGGCCATCCGCATCGCGGTCAACGATGAACTAAGCGCCGTGAGCCTGATGATGCGCGCCGCCATTGACCATTTGAAGCCCGGCGGAAGGCTGGCGGTCATCACGTTCCACTCGCTGGAGGACCGCATCGTAAAAAACGCGATGGCGCAGGCGGCCAAGGGCTGTACGTGCCCGCCCAATTTCCCCGTGTGCGTCTGCGGCAAAACGCCGCAGGTGCAGTTGCTCACCAGAAAACCCATCGTCGCCACGGTGGAGGAGGTTGAGCAGAATCCCCGCGCCCGCAGCGCAAAGCTGCGTGTGTGCGAAAAACTGTAATTCTGCATGAAAGGAGTGCGCAGCATGGCAGCGGACGACAGAAGAAGATACTACGGCGCGAACGGCGCGGCGGCCTATGATGTGTACTCCGTGAACTTCAAGTCGAACGCTGCCCAGCCGCTGGAACGGCCGCAGCATCTTCCCGACGAGCAGCCGCTGCCCGAACGTGAGCGGCGTGTCCGTGCAAAGACAGCCGTGGCGCCGTTTACGCTGTTTGGTATGCTGGCTGCGGCGTGCATGCTGGTGCTGGTGATTTTCGGGTATGTGCAGCTTTACGAAGCGACTACCGAAGTCAGCCGCCTGCAGTCGCAGCTGCAGGAGCTGAACGCACAACAAACGCTGCTCAGAAGCAAGTACGAGGGCAAGATCGATCTCGACACCATCGAGCGGCGCGCGCAGGAGCTTGGCCTTCATGCGCCGGAGAGCGAACAGATCGTCTATCTGAATCTCTCCGGCAGCGACCGAGCGGAGATCTATCAGCAGAGCAAAACGAGTCTCATCGGCGAGATCGTGCAGACAATCGAACAGAGCGTTTCGAGCCTCATTGCATATCTGCGCCCGGCGTCGGCATAGATTAAAGGCAGACAGGCTCCAGCAAAGAGGATGTTACGAGGGCGGTTGACTGCAGGAAAACCGCCCTCTTTTGACAATCGCGTCAGAAAGGCACATACATGGCACGCAAAGTTCTTCGCTTCCCAAAAAAGAATACGGCTCCCAAGCTCCCGCCCGCCGAGAGTAAGCAGCGCGCGAACCGGATGATCCTGCGCCGCACACTGGTTTTGATGCTTGTGTGCGGAATTCTGGCGTTTATTCCGCTCGTCGTTACGCTCTACAAGCTGATGATCGTCGAACACGACTACTACGAGACGCTGGCCATCAACAACCAGACGCGCTACACCAAGCTCACGGCGAACCGCGGCGTCATCTACGACAGAAACATGAATATCCTCGCCTCGTCCACCACGGTGGAGACGGTGTTCATTGATCCCAACGAAATCGCAAAGAAGATGGAAGAGCCGGAGCATGCCGGGCTTCTCAACCGGATCGCCGTGGGGCTGTCGCAGATCCTCGACGTGGAGCAGGAATTTATCTATACGCAGGCCGAGGACACGGCCTACCGCTATAAGGTCATCCGCAGAAAGATCTCGGAAGAGCTGGCCGACGAGGTGCGCGAGTTTATCAACGAAAACGACATCACGGGCGTGTATCTTGAGACAGACGCCAGGCGCTATTACCCGTATTCCTCCCTTGCCGCGCAGGTGCTTGGCTTCGTGAGCAGCGACAACGTGGGCGCCGAGGGCATTGAGGCGTACTACGACTCGCTTTTGCAGGGCACGGCCGGTAAAGTTGTGACCACCAAGGGCAACTACGGCTCGGAGATGCTCTACACCTATGAAAAATACTACGACGCGTCTGACGGTGACAGCCTGGTTCTGACGCTCGACACGTCGGTGCAGTATTATCTGGAAAAAAATCTCGAGGCCGCCATTGAAAAGTTCGATATCCTGAACGGTGCGTTCGGCATCGTGATGGACGTCAACACCGGCGATATCCTCGCCATGGCGACGCTGGGCAGCTATGACCCCAACAGCTATCAGGAGATCTACGACGACACGCTGGCGCAGCAGCTCGAGCAGCAGTACCAAAACGCCATTGCGCTGGACAAAGATTCCGAGAGCTACAAGACGCAGATCGCGGCATATAACTCGGCCATGGAGGCCGCACGCCTGCGCCAGTGGCGAAACCGCTGTGTATCCGACGGCTATGAGCCGGGCTCGACGTTCAAGCTCATCACCATGGCCTCAGCGCTGGACTCCGGCGCGATCACACTCAACAGCTCGTTCTACTGCGGCGGCAAGGCGGACTTTGCAGGGCGCGAACAGACGCTTTCCTGCTGGAAGTCGGCCGGCCACGGGCAGCAGACGACAGCCGAGGCGCTGGGCAACTCCTGCAACATTGCCTTTGCCAACATCGGCCTTGCGATGGGCGCGCAGAACTATTATGACTATGTCAAGGCGTTCGGCTTCCTGGAAAAGACGGGCGTGGATATGCCCGGCGAGGCGAGCGGCTACTTCTTCTCCATGGACCAGCTGACGACCGGTACGTCGTATCTGATCTCCGGCTCGTTCGGGCAGACGTTCCGTGTGACGCCGCTGCAGCTCGTGCGCGCGGTGGCGGCGGTTGTCAACGGCGGGTATCTGCTTGAGCCGCATATTGTCAGTCAGGTGCTTGACGCGAGCGGCAATGTGGTTGAGCAGAACGGCCGCACCGTGCTGCGGCAGGTCATCAGCGAGGAGACTTCCGCCACAATGCGCGAGCTGATGGAATTCGTCGTGACCGACGGCACGGCCAAGAACGCGCATACGCCCGGTTACCGCGTGGGCGGCAAGACGGGTACGTCGGAAAAAATCGACGTGTACGATGAAAACGGCAAGCAGGTCGAAGACAAGATCGTCTCGTTCATCGGTGTCGCGCCGATCAACGACCCGCAGTATGTGGTGCTGGTGGCGCTGGATACGCCGGATTATATCCCGGGCACCAGCTACACCCCGCACAACTACTACATCTCCGGCGGCCTGATGGGAGCGCCCACCGTGCGCGACGTGTTTGCGGACATTCTGCCGTATCTGGGCATCGAGCCCAACTATGAGGCGGACGATATCCGCGGCGTCAACATCGCCGTGCCGGATCTCACCGGCCTGAGTGAGAGCGAGGCCTCGTCGGTGCTGGCGGAAAAGAGCTTGACATGCCGCGTCATTGGCAGCGGATCGACTGTCACAGACCAGATCCCCGCCGCGGGCGCAGAGGTGCCGGGCCAGTCCGAGCTGATCCTCTACATGGGCGCGGAGAAGTCGACCGAGAAGGTCGAGGTGCCGGACTTCATCGGCTACGGCGTGGCGGACGTCAACTATCTGGCCACGAATGCCGGCGTATACGTGCAGGCCAAGGGAACCGACCGCACGGATGTGTACGTCACCGTGGCCTATCAGGATATCCCTGCCGGAACAGAGGTTGACAGGGGTACTACAATTACAGTAGAATTTACCACCGGCGGAGCGTCGGACTAAACAAGGAGGATTGGCGCATGCAGCTATCTGCGCTGTTAGAGGGAATTGAGATTCTGGCCTGTACGGCGGACAAAACGCTGGAGGTCACGGGCGTCTGCTATGATTCCAGAAAGATTCAGCCCGGCGAGCTGTTTGTCGCCGTGACGGGCTTTGCCGCCGACGGGCATAAATTCATCCCGATGGCGGCTGCAAAGGGCGCGTTGGCGGTGCTGTGCGAGCGCGAGCCGGAGGAGAATGTTCCGTATATCAAGGTTGCGTCCACGCGCCACGCGCTGGCTGTGGTGAGCGCGAACTGGTTCGGCCGTCCGGCGGATAACATGTGCATGATCGGTGTGACCGGCACGAACGGCAAGACGACCAGCACGTATCTGCTCAAATCCATTCTTGAACAGACGCTGGGTGCAAAGGTCGGCCTGATCGGCACCATCCAGAATATGATCGGCGATACCGCCATTGAGACCGAGCGCACCACGCCGGAGTCGTATGAGCTGCAGCAGCTCTTCGCGCAGATGTACGCCGCGGGCTGCACGCACGTCATCATGGAGGTCTCGTCGCACGCGCTGGTGTTGAACCGCGTGGATACGGTGCAGTTCAAGGTGGGCGTATTCACAAACCTCACCGAGGACCATCTGGACTTCCACAAGACGATGGAGGAGTATTGCAGGGCGAAGGCGATGCTGTTCACGCGCTGTGAAACGGGCGTGGTGAATCTGGACGACGCGTATTGCGAAAAAATCACCAAAGACGCGGCTTGCAGACTTCTTACCTACGGCGTAAAAGACACGCACGCGCAGCTGCGCGCGGAGAATCTGGAGCTTCAGGCGAGCGGCGTGGCATTTGATGTGTGCCGTGCTGGTGAACGCATACGCGCAGCGCTTGCCATTCCGGGCAGTTTTTCGGTTTACAACGCGCTGGGTGTGATTGGCGCGGCGCTGGCGCTGGGCCTTCCGCTTGAGAAAATCACACTTGCGCTGGCAAAGAGCAGCGGCGTGAAGGGCAGGGCCGAGGTCGTGCCAACGCCGGGAAAAGACTATACGGTACTGATCGATTACTCGCATACGCCGGACAGTCTGGAAAATATTCTGCGTACCGTGCGCGGTTTCTGCCGGGGCAGACTCATCGCCGTCTTTGGATGCGGCGGCGACCGCGACCGGCTGAAACGGCCCATCATGGGCGAGGCGGCCGGCAGGCTGGCGGATCTCAGCATTGTGACGTCTGACAATCCGCGCACGGAAAAGCCTATGGACATTATTGACGACATTGTTGCCGGCATGCAGGACGCACCGCACCCCTACCGGGTGATCGAAAACCGCGTGGAGGCGATCGAGTGGGCACTGGCGCACGCGCAGCCGGACGATGTGATTGTGCTGTGCGGCAAGGGCCATGAGACGTATCAGGAAGTGAACCATGTGAAGCACCACATGGATGAGAGAGAAATTGTAGCGGCATATTTGGAGAGAGAAAGATGAAGGAACTGACGCTGAAGCAAATCGCCGAATGGTGCGGCGGCCGTCTGCCGCCGGAGTATGCGGCTCTTACGATCACGGGCGTGCAGTCGGATTCGCGCCACGTGCGCGCGGGTGATCTGTTTGTTGCGCTCAAGGGCGAGCGGACCGATGGGCATGTCTATGTGAAAAAGGCGCTTGCCGACGGCGCTGTGGCCGCGCTGGTGGACCGGCCGATGCCGGGGCTGCCGGTCATCGAGGTCGAGGACACACTGCGCGCCTATGGCGCGGTTGCGCGCGGCTACCGCAATCTGCTCGGCATCAAGGTCGTGGGTATCACCGGCAGTGTGGGTAAGACCACGACGAAGGAGATGACGGCCTGCGCGCTGGAAAAGAGCTTCCGCACGGCCAAAACCGAGGCAAACCACAATAACCAG
Source organism: Clostridiales bacterium (assembly GCA_004555655.1). GTDB lineage: Bacteria > Bacillota > Clostridia > Oscillospirales > Oscillospiraceae > CAG-170. The sequence goes on along the minus strand of SFHJ01000017.1, from coordinate 19,637 downwards.
CTGGGGCTGCCCATGACCATTATGGATATGCCGGAGGACACGCAGCTTGCCGTGCTGGAGATGGGGATGAACCACGCGGGTGAGATGGAATATCTGGCCTCCATCGCGCAGCCGGACTACGCGGTCATCACGAACATCGGCACCATGCACATCGAACATCTGGGCACGCGCGAGGGCATTCTGCAGGCCAAGCTCGAGATCACCACGGGACTGCCTTCCGACGGCGTGTGCGTCTTCAACGGCGACGAGCCGCTTCTGTGGAATATCCGCAGCATCGGCGAGCACCGGAAGTATTACTACGGTATCGAAAACAGCGCCTGCGACGTGGTAGCCAGCGACCTTCAGGAGCTGGACGACGGCATGCGCTTCTGTGTGACAGGCTTCGGCCACCAGTTTGAACTGTTCGTGCCCGTCATGGGCCGGCACACGGTATATAACGCGCTCGCGGCCGTGACGGTGGCGCTGCTGCTGCATGTGAAGCCGGAAAAGCTGCAGGCGCAGCTGTGCAGCTTCCACAATACCGGCATGCGCCAGAAAATCTACACGAAAAACGGCGTGACGATCATCGAGGACTGCTACAACGCAGGCCCCGAGTCGACCGAGGCGGCGCTGAACGTGCTGGCCGGCATCAAGACGGAGGGCCACAGAATCGCGGTGCTGGGCGACATGCTAGAGCTTGGCAACCGCTCGGCTGCTGAGCATTACCGCATCGGACGGCTTGCCGTGAAGGCGGCGGATATGCTCTTCACCTACGGACATCATTCGCTCAGGATTATCACGGGCGCCGTCACCGGCGGCATGAACCCCAAAAACGCCGAACACTTTGACACACACGAGGATCTTGCGCATATGCTCAAAATGCGCGTGAACGAGGGCGACGTTGTGCTCTTCAAGGGCAGCCGCGGCATGAAGATGGAACGTGTGCTGCAGATGTTTTTGAAAGAAGAAACCTGATTTATACCGGAGGATAACCGCATGCAAGGATGTATCATAGCCGCGTGCAGCTTTGTGCTGGCGCTTGTATTCGGAAAGCTGGCGATCCCGGCGCTGCGGGCGCTGCACGCAGGGCAGTCGATCCGTGAGATCGGCCCCAACTGGCACAATTCCAAAGCCGGTACGCCCACGATGGGCGGGCTCATCTTTATGCTCTCGACGGCGCTGTGCACCGTCGCGGCGGGCTGGAAGGGAATGATGAACGGCGAGTATACGCACCTGTTCGTGCTGGGGTTTGCGCTTATCTTCGGCCTGATCGGTTTTCTCGACGATTTTATGAAGGTCAAGTATCAGCGCAATCTGGGCCTCACGGCGCTGCAGAAATTTGTGCTGCAGCTGGCCGTGGCCGGCGCGTTTGTGGCGCTGCTGCGCTACAACGGCGATCTGACGTGTCATGTCTATGTCCCGTTTTTGAACGTCAGCTTTGAGCTGCACTGGATCGTCTATACGGTCTTTGCGATGTTTGTCATCGTCGGCTGCGTGAACGCGGTCAATCTGACCGACGGCATCGACGGTCTGGCCTCCGGTGTGACGCTGCCGGTCATGGTGTTCTTTGCCGTGATGGCCTGCAGCTGGGGCAAGGGGACGCTGGCGTTGTTTCCCGCGGCCCTGGCGGGCGGTCTGGCAGCGTTTTTGTGCTACAACTTCCACCCTGCGAAGGTGTTCATGGGAGACACCGGGTCGCTGTTTCTGGGCGGAGCGGTCTGCGGTCTGGCGTTTGCGCTGGATATGCCGCTGGTTTTGATCCTTGTTGGCTTTGTGTATATCGTGGAGACCGTGTCGGTCATGATGCAGGTCACCTATTTCAAACTTACCCATGGCAAGCGCATCTTCAAGATGACGCCGATCCATCATCATTTTGAGCTGTGCGGCTGGAGCGAAGTGAAAATCTTTGTGGTTTTCGTTTCGGTCACAGTCTTGATGTGCGTATTGGCCTGGCTGGGCGTGCGTATGCGGTAGACTTCACCCCCGGCGAAAGGAGGAACGACAATGCAGGAGCAATCGAATGTGGCGCATCTGCCGCAGCCGGAAAAAAAGCGCGCAAAGATTCTGCTTGATGAGCGCGGGCTGCTGGACGTTCCGTTCCTCGCGCTGACGGTTTTGCTTGTCATCATCGGCGTGGTGATGATGTTCTCGGCCAGCTACGCGCGCGCGTATGCCGAGAAGAACAACGCCACCTATTTCTTCGCCCGGCAGGCGATCTTCGCCATTTTCGGTGTCGGCATGATGCTCTTTGTCAGCCGGGTGAACTATCAGATCTGGCGCGGCGCGTCTTTTATCGTGCTGGCTGTGTCGATTGTGTTTCTGATGCTCGTGCCCATCATCGGCACGGAGGAGGGCGGCGCAAAGCGCTGGATCTGGATCGGCTTTACGAGCTTTCAGCCGTCGGAGCTGACGAAGCTGGCAATCGTCATGTCGTTCGCGTCGCTCATGTCGACGTATCGCGAGAAGATGCAGACATTCCGATACGGTGTGGCACCGTTTGCCGCAATTTTGCTGATCGTCTGCGCGCTTCTGGCGCTGGAGCGGCATTTTTCCGGCATTCTCATCATTCTCGCCATCGGCGCAAGCATGATGTTTCTCGGCGGCGTGCAGCTGCGCTGGTTTGCCATCGGCGGCGCGGCCGTAGCGGTATTCGCCGTCATTTACCTCACGACCATGGGCTACGCCAGTGACCGCGTGACGGCGTGGCGCGACCCCATGTCAGACCCCTCGGACACGGGATATCAGATTCTGCAGTCGCTCTACGCCATCGGCTCGGGCGGGCTGATGGGGCTTGGCTTCGGCAAGAGCCGGCAGAAGTACCTGTATCTGCCCGAGGAGCACAACGACTATATTTTCCCCATCGTCTGCGAGGAGCTGGGCTTTGTCGGGGCGCTGGTCATCATTTTGCTGTTTATTCTGCTCATCGTGCGCGGCTACTGGATCGCCATGCACGCGCGCGACCGGTTCGGGGCGCTGATGGCGGCGGGACTTACGACGCACATGGCGCTGCAGACATTCCTCAACATCGGCGTTGTGACAAACTTTTTGCCCGCGACGGGCATTTCTCTGCCGTTTTTTTCCTATGGCGGCACGGCGCTGCTGCTGCAGCTGTTTGAAATGGGACTGATTCTGGCCGTTTCTCGCCAGAATGACAATAAATTGCTTTAACTTACTCGGAAAGGGCGGATCGCATGCGCATCGTGTTTACCTGCGGCGGCACGGGCGGACATATCTACCCGGCTATCGCGGTGGCAAAGCTCTTCCGCGAGCGGCAGCCGGGGTGCGAGATTTTGTTCATCGGCGCCGAGGACGGGATGGAGAACAAGATCGTGCCGCGCGAGGGTTTTCGTCTTGAAACGTTGAAAATATCAAACTACCAGAGGAGCCTCACGCCCAAGGCGCTTTGGCACAATGTAACGACACTGTGCAACATGGCGGGCTCCTTGCAGAAAGCGCGCCGCATTCTGCGCGGGTTCCGCCCGGACGTAATCGTGGGCACCGGCGGCTACGCCAGCTTTCCTGCGCTGCGAGAGGGCGCGCGGCTGCAGATTCCCACGGCGGTACACGAGTCGAACGCTGTGCCGGGCCTTACCACCCGGATGGTGGAAAAGCGCGTAAGCCGCGTGATGGTCTCGTTTGAAGAGAGCCGCGAACGCTATACCGACCCCTCGCGCGTGGTCGTGACCGGCACGCCCGTGCGCGAGCAGTTTTTGTATACCTCGCGCGAGGAGGCCCGACGGGCGCTGAAGCTGGATGAGCGGCCGCTCGTTGTGTCGTACTGGGGAAGTCTCGGCGCGCGGGAGATGAACAAGAAGATCGCGCAGTTTATGAAGTGTGAGATTGAGGCCGGCGAGCCGTTTCAGCACATCCACGCCACAGGCTCGTTCGGATGGCGGTGGATGCCGGAATATGTGAAGGAATTGGGCGTGGATCTGGCGGCGCATCCGTCTGTGCAGATGCAGGAATATATCTATGACATGCCCGTGGTGATGGCGGCGGCGGATCTTGTCATCTGCCGCGCGGGCGCCGCGACCATCAGCGAGGTCTGCGCGTCCGGCACGCCGTGCGTCATGGTGCCGTCGCCCAATGTGACCGACAACCATCAGGAAAAGAATGCGCTTGCGCTTTCCAAGACGGGCGCGGCGGTGCTGGTGCGTGAGGCAGAGTGCGACGGAAAGATGCTGTTTGACACAGCAAAGAAAATTCTGGACGAACCCGACAGGCTGCGCACGATGCGCGCTGCGGCGTCCAACACCGCCGTGGTCGACGCTGCCGAGCGCATCTACCGGACGGCAATCGAGCTGGCAAAGGCATAGCACGTAAAATCGCTCCTTGGCATAGGATGGGGAGAAATTGCCCATCATGCGGAGGAGTGAGTATGCAAGTTTTGTCCGTCTGCGGCGGTGTGCCGCTGCGCGGTACGGCCGTCATTCACGGCGCGAAAAACAGCGTGCTGCCGGTGCTGGCCGCGTGCGTGCTGTGCCGCAGTCCCTGTGTCTTACATAACTGTCCGAATATCGACGACGTGGAGAGTGCGCTGCAGATCCTGCGCCACCTCGGCTGTACGGCCGCACGCAGCGGCAGTACGGTCTGCGTCGACGCGTCCGGTATGGACGCGTGTCAGATTCCGCCGGAGCTGGCGGGGAAAATGCGCTCGTCGATCATCTTTCTCGGCGCGATTTTGTCGCGGCTCGGCTGCGCCGAGCTGGCGCTGCCGGGCGGCTGCCCGCTGGGCGAGCGGCCGATCGATCTGCACATCGCCGCGCTGCGGCAGATGGGCGCGGAATGTGTGTGCTCGCCCGATTGCGTGTGCTGCAGGGCGGCGCGGCTGCATGGAGCCGTAATCGCGCTGCCGTTTCCCAGCGTTGGTGCGACGGAGAACGCGCTGCTTGCGGCGCTGGGCTGCGGGGAAACGATAGAAATTCAGAACGCTGCGCGCGAACCGGAGATCACCGATCTTGTACGGTTTCTGCAGAGCGCGGGCGCGGAAATTTCGGGCGGGGGAACGTCAAAGCTCACCGTGTGCGGCGGCAGGCCGCTGCACGGTACGACGTATACCATCCTGCCGGACCGCGTTGAAACAGCCAGCTTTCTGTGCGCGGCCGCAGGCTGCGGCGGTGATGTGACGCTTGTGCGCACAGACTGCACGGCGCTTTCGGCCGTATGCAGCGTGCTGGAGGGTTGCGGCTGCGAAATCAGCTCCGGGCGCGATTCGCTGCGTATCCGCGCGCCCCGGCGGCTGCGCGCGAGCCGCGAGACCATCGTGACTGCGCCATATCCCGGGTTTCCTACCGACGTGCAGGCGCCCATGATGGCGGCGCTGCTGCGCGCTGAGGGTGAGAGCCGCATCTGTGAGACGATTTTTGAGAACCGCTTCCACCATGTGCCGCAGCTCAGAAAGCTCGGCGCGGACATTGCGCTTTGCGGCCAGACGGCCTGCATCCGCGGCGCAGAGCGCCTGCGCGGTGCGGCCTTGCACGCCGAAGATCTGCGCGGCGCCATGGCGCTTGTGATCGGAGCGCTGCAATCGGAGGAAGAAAGTACGATCACCGGGATAAAACACCTCCGGCGCGGCTATGATAATTTGGAAGAAAATCTGCGCGCGCTGGGTGCGGACGTAAAATGTGTGGAAATTTGCTGAGTATTTGTGTATAATATGCCTGCAATCCATGCAGGCGGCAGCCAGACGCCCGGCCTGCCTGCTGTCAACAAAGGAGAATGCATATGGCGGCTGAACGGCGCAAAGCCAGACGCAAAACTGAAAAGAACCGGCGGCAGTCCAGCGGCGTGCTGGCAAAGCTTGCAATCATGCTTGCCGTTGTGGCGGCGGTGGTGTTCGGTGTGGCGATTTTTTTCAAGGTCAACACCATCGAGGTACAGGGAAACATCGTCTACAGCGCGCAGGATGTGATTGCCGCTTCTGACCTCGCCGTGGGCGATAATCTGCTGACCGTGAATAAAGACACCGCAGCGGGGAATATTATGGCAAGGCTGCCTTATATCGAAAGCGTCAGCATTGGCCGCAGCCTTCCCGACACTGTCGTCATTCAGGTGCGCGAGAGTCAGAGCGCTTTCGCCGTGAATTCTGAGACGAATACCGTCTGGCTCGTGAGCCCGCAGGGCAAAGCGCTCGAGCGCGCCGACACGGAAATGCTGGAGCAATATCCGCAGATCATGGGCGTGGTGCTGAACAGCCCTACGGCGGGCCAGCCGGTTACAAGCCTTGACCAGAAGAAGCTCGATGCGGCCATCGCCGTACTGACAGGCCTTGAGGGCACGGGCATTCTGGAGCATGTGGCAGCGATCAACGTGGAAAAGGAATACGATATCGTATTACAGTACGAAGACCGGTACGAGATCAAACTCGGCGGCACCGATGATCTGACCTACAAGATTCAGTACCTGACGGCCATTTTGGCGGAGCTCAGCGACTTCCAGGCCGGAACCATCGACCTGAGTTTCCGGGAGGGAAGCAAGGCCTGGTTCTACCCCAAGCAGTAAACTCCGGAGTTTTTGTCAGAATTTCGTCGATTTTTCAGAATTCCTATTGACCCGCGACGCTTTTCGAGATAGAATAAATCAATAAAGTGCATCATTATGCGGTTTTCAGAATCAGACGCTGTGATATACATAGGAGGAAGACAAATGGCAGATTATACTACAGATAAGGTCGTATCCATTAAGGTGATCGGTGTCGGCGGCGCCGGCAACAACGTTATCAATAGAATGATCGCATCCGGCGTACAGGGTGTTGATTTTGTAGCGGTGAATACGGATAAGCAGGATCTCAACAAGTCCAAGTGCAAGAATAAGATCCAGATCGGCGAAAAGCTGACCGGCGGCATGGGCGCGGGCTCGAAGCCTGAGATCGGCCAGAAGTCGGCGGAGGAGTCCAAGGCCGCGATTTCGCAGGCGCTCGAGGGCACCGACATGGTCTTCATCACCGCCGGTATGGGCGGCGGCACCGGTACGGGAGCTGCGCCCATCATCGCGCAGCTGGCGCACGACGCAGGCATTCTGACTGTGGGCGTTGTTACAAAGCCGTTCAAATTTGAAGGCGCAAACCGCATGAAGCAGGCGGAGATGGGTATTTCGAATCTGTCTGACAAGGTCGACTCGCTCATCATCATCCCCAATGACCGCCTGAAATTTGTCACCGATCAGAAGATCACCTTTGCCAACGCCTTCGGTATCGCAGATGACGTTCTGAAGCAGGCTGTGAGCTCCATCTCCGAGCTGGTCGCATACTCCGAGAAGGTCATCATCAACCTCGACTTTGCAGACGTTTCTGCCATCATGAAGGACGCGGGCCACGCGCACATGGGCGTGGGCACTGCCTCCGGCCGCGACAAGGCCGAGCAGGCCGCCATGGCCGCCGTCTCCAGCCCGCTGCTCGAGACGTCCATCAACGGCGCGACGGGCGTGCTGATCAACATCACGGGCTCGACCGAGCTGGGTCTTGACGACGTCGAGACCGCCGCCAATATCGTCATGGAGGCCGCGAACCCAGACGCGAACATCATCTTCGGCGCAGCGTTCGACGACAAGTTTGAAGACGAGATGCGCGTGACCGTCATTGCCACAGGCTTTGAGGACAAGAAGCAGCCGCAGCCCGTCAACAAGATCGGCGCGTACTCCGCAGCCAGCGAGAAGGCCAAGGCTTCGGCGGCTGAGGACATCGATGATATCGACGAGATCTTCAAAATTTTCAACAAAGACTGAGAGTCAGGACACAAACCGGCGCGAAAGCGCCGGTTTCTTTTTGAGAAAGACGAAAATCACCTTTACTTTTATGTTTTAGCATGTTAAAATAAACAAAAACAGATACAAAAGGAGAATCCGCCTTGAATAACCGTTCCAAACGTTCCGACCGCGAGAGCGAGCTCTACCGCGCGATTCTGACATTGAAGGATGCGGACGAGTGCTACAACTTTTTTGTCGACCTCTGTACTGTGTCCGAGCTGAAGGCGATGGAGCAGCGCTTTGAGGTTGCCCGGCTTTTAAACGACGGGCTCATCTACAACGATATTCTGGAAAAGACCGGCGCCAGCAGCGCCACCATCAGCCGCGTCAACCGCAGTCTCAACTACGGCACTGACGCATACCGCACGGTATTCGCCCGTATGGATGCGGAGGAGGAGAAGTGAGCGCATACGAAGCGCTGGCCGCGTCGTACGATTCTCTGACGTACGATGTGGACTATGAGAAGATTTTGCAGTTCTATGAGCGGCTCTTCCGCCGGTACCGCCTCAGGCCCGAGACGGTGCTTGATTTGGCATGCGGCACGGGGTCACTGTCGCTGCTGCTGGCCGGGCGCGGCTACCGGGTACTGGGCGCCGACCAGAGCGAGGAAATGCTCATGGAGGCCAGCTGGAAGGCCGCTGGGCTGGAAGAAAACGCGCCGTACTTTATCTGTCAGGCCATGCAGAACCTGCGTCTGCCGCAAGCGGTGGACGCAGTCGTTTGCTGTCTGGACAGCATCAACTATCTCACAAAGCCGCCCCTGTGCGCGCGCACGTTTTCGCGCGTGTATCAGGCGCTGCGGCCCGGTGGCGTGTTCATTTTTGACATCAATACGCCGTATAAGCTCAAGGGGCTCGACGGACAGGTGTTTCTCGATGAAAACGAGGATACCTACTGCGTCTGGCGGGCAGAATTTGATGAAAAGAAGAATGTCTGCTACTACGGCATGGACCTTTTTCAGCGGGAGGCGGACGTGTGGCGGCGCAGCGCCGAAGAGCACGCCGAGTATGCCTACAGCCCCGAGGAGCTGGAGAGGTATCTGCGCGAAGCGGGATTTACGAACGTGGAGCAGTTCGCCGACCGGAAGCTGAAAGCGCCGTCGGAAACGGAGCTTCGCATCTATTTTGCAGCAAGGAAGGAATAAACACATGCAAGACCATATCGTCCGCGCCATCTCGAAAGACGGCTGTTTCAAGGCTGTGGCGATCACATCAAAAGACCTGGTTGAGCGCGCGCGGCAGATCCATAAAACACTGCCCACCGCTACGGCGGCGCTGGGGCGGCTGCTCTCGGCTACGTCCATGATGGGGAATATGCAGAAGGTCGAAAACGGCTCGATCACTGTGCAAGTTAAGGGCGGCGGGCCGCTGGGTACGGTATTGGCAGTGGGCGATGCGGAGGGCAACGTGCGCGGCTATGTACAGAATCCGCAGATCAGCTTGCTGGAAAAATACCGCGGCAAGCTGGACGTGGGCGCGGCCGTGGGCAGTGACGGTACGATCACCGTTATCCGCGATCTGCAGATGAAAGAGCCGTATATCGGCAGTGTCGCGCTGGTGTCCGGTGAAATTGCCGAGGATATCACGCAGTATTTTGCGCAGAGTGAGCAGACACCCACCGCGTGCGCGCTGGGCGTGCTGGTCGACACCGATCAGAGCGTCAAGGCCGCAGGCGGGTATCTGGTACAGCTGCTGCCCGGCGCGCCGGATGAGCAGATCGACAAACTGGAGGCGGGCATCCAGCGCGCCGATACGGTGACAAAAATGCTGGAGACTGGCATGGACGCGGAAACGATGCTGAATACCGTACTGGCAGATTTTGAGATCGAGATTCTGGAGACAACGCCCGTGGAATACCGCTGCTACTGCAGCCGCGAGCGCGTCACATCCATGCTCATCAGCCTGGGTAAAGAGGAACTGCGGCAGATTGTGGACGACGGGCAGACCATCCACATCGACTGCCAGTTCTGCGACCGCGTCTACGACTTCTCACCGCAGCAGGTGGAGAAAATCCTGGCCGGGCTGTGACCGGACGCGTTTGGAAATATATTTGTAAAAAAAGAAAAAAGTGCTTGCTTTTTTTGCCGGGGTGTGCTAGTATAGTGGGGCGCTGAAGAGCGCGGTACGCGCCGGTAGCTCAGTTGGATAGAGTGACTGGCTACGAACCAGTAGGTCGGGGGTTCGAGTCCCTTCCGGCGTACCAAAAAGCCCACTGCGAAAGCAGTGGGCTTTTTTCTGTGCAATCCGTATGAACGCAGATCGCAAACGAGGACGAAAAGGAAGACACGCAGATGCGTGTCTTCCTTTTTGCGGGGTCAGTTGGAAGAGGTTACTGCGCTTACGGCCTTCTCCGCTTCCTGCTGGATGGTTTTGGCGGCGTTGTTCGCCATACGATAGACCTCCGAGTTTTTCGGCAGCATCATCGCGCCCAGCGCACCGACGGCCAGACCGACGCCCATCGTGGCAAGAAAAGATTTTACCTGCATCGTCTCATCTCCCTCCGGGACTAGTATTTGCCGAAGCAGCGTGTGTAAACGCACCAAATTTTGCGCTTTTGCGCTGTTCATCCCATATGATTTGTGGTACAATAAAGAAAAATGACGGTTGTGGAGGAATGGAGGAGTTTTGATGGCGATCGACAGTTTACAGGCCAGAATCAGAAAAATGAAAAATCCGTCGATGGTATGCCTGTGCCCGACGTATGAAGCGCTGCCCGCCGGCGTGAAGGACGCAGCGCGCGAGGCACACGGCGAGACGCTTTTGGGCGCGGCGGCGGCGTATGAGGCGTTCTGCTGCGCCATTCTGGATGCGCTGCAGGACGTGCTCCCGGCGGTGAGCGTGGTCTCGGGCGCGTTCAGCGCGCTGGGCGCAGATGGCGTGGCCGCGATGCAGCGGGTTCTGGCATATGCGCGGCAGTTGGGATACTATGTGCTGATTGACCTCATGCGCGCAGACCTGTTCAGCGCGGCCGAGGACATGGCGGCGGCGTGCTTCGGGCAGCTCGCGGTGGGCGGGCAGCGCTTTACGCCCTACGCCTGCGACGGCGTTCTGACGACGGCTTATCTTGGCAGCGACGCGATCAGACCTTTTACGCAGTATTGCAAGGACGGGAAAAACGTGTTTTTGATCGCCCGAAGCTCCAATAAATCCGCGCGCGAAGTGCAGGATCTTCTTTCGGGCGACCGCGTGATGCATCAGGTGATGGCAGACCTTGCCATGCGCTGGAGCGGCGATCTCTACGGCCGCAACGGCTACAGTGAAATCGGCCTTGCCGTGGGCGCGACAAATTCGGCGGTCTTAAAGCGGCTGCGGGAAAAATACGACCGGCTGTTCTTCCTGGTGCCGGGCTACGGCGCGCAGGGCGGCTATGCCAAGGATGCGGCGGGCGCGTTCGACAAATTCGGCCACGGCGCGGTGGTGATGGCGGGCCGGCTCATCACAAACGCGTGGCAGAAGCATTCCGAGACGGGCGACGACTTTGCCCGGTGTGCGCGTGAGGCGGCGGTCAAGATGCGCGAGCAGCTGACCAGCTATGTGACGGTGATTTGATATGACCGTATTTTTTCTTGTTCGCCATGCCGAGGCCGAGGGCAATGCCTATCGGCGCATCCATGGGCAATATGACTCGCTCATCACGCCGAACGGCCTGCGGCAGATCGAGGCGCTTTCCAGACGCTTCGCAGATATCCGGATCGACGCGTGCTACGCCAGCGACTTGTACCGCACGCGCAAGACGGCCGAGGCCGTGTATGTGCCAAAGCAGCTGCCGCTTGTGCCGGATGCGCGCTTTCGCGAGGTGAACCTCGGCCGGTGGGAGGATGTGCCGTTCGGCTATCTCGAGCGGTTTGAGGCAGACGATATGTATAAATTCAACCATGAAGAGCACATCTGGGCCGTGGAGGGCAGTGAACGCTGGCAGACCTACACCGACCGGTTTGTGCGCGCGCTGAAAGAGCTTGCGCAGAATCACGACGGCCAGACTGTCGCCGTCTTCTCGCACGGGTGTGTGCTGCGCGGCGTGCAGAAGCGGCTGAGCGGCATGGACAAGGTGCCATACTGCGACAATACAGCGGTGTCAAAGCTCGTCTATGACGGCGGTGTGTTCCGGTTCGAATTTCTCAACGACAACTCGCATTTGCCGGAAGAGATCTCCACCTTCGCCCGCCAGAAATGGTGGCGGCAGGGCGGCGGAAAGGACTACAATATGTGGTTCAAGGGCGACGGTACGCAGTATGCTGCCATGCTCGCGGGCGCGCAGGCAGGCGCGCTGCGGCTGCGAAATGACGATGGCGGGACGTGCTGGATTGAAGACCTGCAGATGTTTGACGAATACCGCGGAAAAGCGCTTGGCATCCAGCTCATCGGGCAGGCTGTGAGCCGGGCGAGAAGCCTTGGCAAAACGGCGCTTGCCGCCAGGGTAGATGCGCAAAACACACAGGCGCTGCGTTTCTTTGAAACGCACGGCTTTGTCAAAACGCAGCAGGACGGCGATGCTTCTGTTCTGGAAAAGTCCATCGAGGTGCCGAAGCTCTCGAAGTAAGCCAAAGGCAGAAAACCGTGTGGTTTTCTGCCTTCCAGCTGTCTGGGTCAGCGGCCGCCAGCCATGCCGGTGCCGGTCGTGGTGCCGGTGCTCATGCCGGAACGGGTCGTGCCGGTGGTCGTGGTGGTCGTGGTGCCGTTACCGACAGCGGCGTTGCCATTGGCGTAGCCGGTCGTGCCGCCGTTGCCGTAACCGTTCGTACCGGTCGTGCCGCCTGCATACGTGCCGTTATAGCCGTTTGCGTAGCCGTTGGTATAGCCGCCGTATGCGTAGCCGTTGGTGCCGTTGACGGTGCCGTTGGGCGTGGTCGAGACGTTGCTGTAGCCGCGGTACAGGTCATCGACGTAGGCGGTGGTGCCGCAGGCGGTGAAGACCGCGGCCAGCGTGAGTACGGTGAGTGCAAGAATCAAAATACGTTTCATCTGAATTCCTCCTATTGTAAGCAGACCACGGCAAAGCCGGGATCGTTCCTTTCGTAGTATCTGTAAAATGGGCGGTGCTATGCGCACGCGCAGAGGCAATCGCTGGCAGGACAGGAAGGCATTGTCAAATTTTGAAAAAACGCGCCGTGCGTATTGATTATTCCGGCGAAGACCTGTATAATATCATCAGAATAACAGTAAAAGGAGTCGTTCCATGAAGAAGCTGACTGTCAAGAAGGGCGCACAGTGCATGGCCTGTCTCGAGTGCGTGCGAGCCTGCTCCACCGCTTTTTATAAGGAATTCCATCAGGATAAGGCGTGCATCCGCATCACCGAGCGCAACGGCAATGTCAAGCCCATGGTGTGCGTGCAGTGCGGCAAGTGCGCACAGGCGTGCGAGTTCGGCGCCATCACGCAGAATGCCAAGGGTGTTTACATGATCAACAAGAAGCTCTGCACCGGCTGCGGTAAGTGCAAGGAGGCGTGCCCGTTCGGCGTGCTGGTCAAGGCTGAGGATGCGCCCACGTCTTCAAAGTGCATCGCCTGCGGCATCTGCGCAAAGGCTTGCCCCATGGAGATCCTCGAGATTGTGGAAAAGTAACCGAAGTACATAAAAAAATCATCCATCGTCCGATGGATGATTTTTTGCTATGCAAAAGCATAGCAAAATACAAGATGCGCCATTTTCTCCCCCCTTCGGGGCAACCGAAAATGATGCGCAAAAACTTCATGCGCTCTGGCTTTTGCCCATGATCGTGGTGTGCAATACTGCGCATGAAGTTTTTGACTATGATATGCTGCAGCGTCAAGGATTGACCGTCCGTTTTCCCGGCAGCTGGGCCAGAATAATGGCGGCAAACATGAGCGCGCAGCCAAGAAGCTCCCAGCCCGAGAGCGCCTGCCCGATCAGCAGCCACCCGAAGAGAGCGGCAAAGACTGACTCGAGACTCATGATGATGCTGGCCAGCACCGGCGGCGTGTTGCGCTGGCCGATGATCTGCAGCGTATAGCCGGCGCCGCCCGAGAGAATACCCGCATAGCCGATGGGCAGCCAGCATGCGGCGATGGATTGCCACGTGGGCGCTTCCAGCGCGAACATGAGGACTGCGGAAATGGTTGAGCAGGTGAAAAACTGGATGCACGACAGGCGAACGCCGTCAAGCGCGCCGCAGACGGAATCGATATAGACGATGTGAAACGTGAAGAAAACGGCGCAGCCGAACGTCAGAAGATCGCCGGGATTCAGCGCCGCCGCGCCGCGCATGCACAGAAAGTACAGCCCCACAAGCGAAAGCGCCACGCCGCACCAGACGTTCAGCCCCACGCGCTTTTTCAGAAACAGCCCCACAAGCGGCACAAGGATGATATAGAGCGCTGTGATAAAGCCGGATTTTCCGACCGTGGTATGCAGCAGGCCAAGCTGCTGCAGCGAGCTGCCGCCAAACAAGAACAGGCCGCAGACGATGCCGGAGAGAAGCTGACGCTTTTTTTCTTCGCGCGTCACGGGGCGGTTCTGCGTGAAGCCGCGCTTGTCACAGAAGAAAATAACGGGCAGCAGCACGAGCCCGGCCAGGAAAAAACGTGTGGCCTGCATGGTGAACGGGCCGATATACTGCATGCTTTCACTCTGCGCGACGAAGGCCGCGCCCCAGATCATTGCCGTCAGCAGAAGCGTCAGGCAGCCTTTTGTCTGTTGTTTCATGATGGTATCCTCGGAGAATGGAGAAATTTGTCTCGGGTAGCGTACCACGAAAGCCGCGCTTTGTCAATGCAAAAACCGCCGCTTGTGAAGTGCATGCAGATGTGATAAAATAGAGAAAAACCAAATAAGTAACAACAGGAGTGATATCATGGCGAAGAAAACACCGTTACGCAGCGAAGTGCCCGTCAAGGATCAGTGGGCGTTGGAGGATTTGTATGCAAATGACGAGCTGTGGCAGCAGGACCTGCAGCAGCTGAAAAAGGTGGGAGGGGAGCTGGCAGGCTTTGCCGGAAAAATCTCGCAGTCGGCGGCTGATCTGCTGGCGTATCTGCAGCTGGGCGATACGGCTTCCGGCCTGATTGACAAGCTGGCAAACTATGCGATGCGCCGCAGCGACCAGGACACCGGCAACTCGTATTATCAGGGCCTTGTCGGCCAGTTTATGAAGGTCTATGTTGCGTGCAGTCAGAGCGTCAGCTTTGAGACGCCGGAATTGCTGTCCATTTCCGATGAGAAGATGGAGGAATTCTACCGTGACGAGCCCGCGCTTGCGCTCTACCGCCGCCATTTGACGCGTATTCGCGCGCGGCGCGAACATGTGCTTTCGGCTACGGAGGAAAAGCTGCTGGCTGCGACGGGCGAGATGGCGTCGTCGCCGTCGGATATTTACACCGTCTTTGACAATGCCGACCTCAGGTTCCAGCCGGCAGAGGATGCAAACGGGGAGAAGCACACCATCACGCAGTCGAGCTATATCCCGTGTCTGGAAAGCAGCGACCGCGTGCTGCGCAAAAACGCATATGAGTCGTACTACGCGGCCTATGACCAGTTCCGCAACACCTGCGCAGGGCTTCTCAGCGCACAGGTCAAGCAGCTGCAGTTCTATGCCGACGCACGGAAATTCCCCGCGCCGCTGGATGCGTCGCTTTTTGCAAATGAGGTACCGACGAGTGTGTACCACAATCTGATCGAGGCTGTGCACCAGAACATGGACAAGATGTACCGCTACGTCGCGCTGCGCAAGAAAGTGCTGGGCGTGGACGAACTGCGGATGTACGATATGTACACGCCGCTCGTGGCCGACGCCGACACGCACATCGAGTTTGAAGACGCGAAGAAGACCGTAGTGGATGCACTTTCGTGCATGGGCGAGGACTATATCAAGATCCTGAAGGAAGGGTTTGATAACCGCTGGATTGACGTCTACGAGAACGTCGGTAAGCGCTCGGGTGCGTATTCTGCCGGTACGGTGGTGCATCCGTATGTACTGCTCAACTACAGCGGAACGCTGGACAGCCAGTTTACCCTTGCCCATGAGATGGGCCACGCCATCCATTCGTACCTGTCCACAAAGACACAGCCCACCGTCTATTCCGAATATGTGATCTTTGTGGCGGAGGTCGCGTCGACCTGCAATGAGGCGCTGCTGATGGAATACCTGCTCGGCAAGACGACCGACAAGCGCCAGCGGGCATATCTCATCAACCACTTCCTTGACCAGTTCAAGGGCACGCTCTACCGCCAGACGATGTTCGCCGAGTTCGAGCTGCGCATCGCTACGCTCAACCAGCAGGGCACCACGCTGACGGCCGACGTTATCTGCGAGGAATACCGCAAGCTGAACACGCTCTACTATGGCCCTGACGTGGTGCAGGACGACCAGATCGCGCTCGAGTGGGCGCGCATTCCGCACTTCTACCGCAACTACTACGTCTTCCAGTACGCCACTGGCTACGCGGCGGCCATTGCGCTTTCAAGAAAGATTCTCAAAGAGGGCAAGCCCGCAGTTGACAAGTACCTCGGCTTCCTCTCCGGCGGCTGCAGCAAGACGCCCATCGACCTTCTCAAGGACGCGGGCGTTGACATGACCACGGCGGAGCCTGTGAACGCGGCGCTTTCGCTCTTCGGCGAGCTGCTTGATGAGATGGAGCAGCTGATGCAGTGATGGAGGAGCTTTTCCTGCCCGTGCTGCACAGCTTTGAAAATAACAACGTCTTTACCGGAAGTCTTGGGCTGCTACGCTTCAAGATCACGCCGCAGATCACGATGAAAACGCCGAAGGAGGTGGATTTTGCGGCCAGCTCCATTCGCGCCGAGTATTGGCATGGGCTTTGCTGCTACGAAAAAAGCCAGATCGAGGGCGAGGCGGTGTTCCCGCTGAGCGAGGAAGGCCGCGCGCAGCTGCGAAGCTGGCTGGAAGCACAAACCGGATAAACAGAATTCCCGCCGGCACTGCCGGCGGGAATTTCTATTGCGTTTTCCTGCGCGGTTTGGGCAGCGGCGTGACACGCTCGAGCACCTCGATGACCGCGCGGGTAAGTTCGCGGTTTTCAATGTCCAGAATGTAGTGCTCCTTTGCCTCGGGGTAGGGAAGGCCGCGTTCGGCGCGCTGCATGAGCGGCTCAAGCTCGGGCAGAATCTTGACGAAAACTGTGTCGTCACAGACGAGCAGCACGGGCTTGTCATTCACATACACCATGTACTCGCCGAACATCTTGCGACAGCGCACCGCAGGGAAGTCCTGCAGCTGGTCGCAGACAAACTGAATGTAGGAAACAGATGTAGACATATATTCTCCTTTTTGCGGTGTACTCAGGCGCGCTTCACGGCGAGTTGGTAGAACGCCACGGCGCTGGCGGCGGCGACATTTAACGAGTCCACGCCGTGCGACATGGGGATTTTCACGGTGTAGTCGCAGTCGGCGATGGTGCGCGCGCAAAGCCCGTCTCCCTCGGTGCCGAGAACAATGGCGAGTTTCTCCACCTGCATGAGGCGGGGATCTTCAATCGAGACAGAGTCGTCGCACAGCGCCATCGCGGCGGTCTGAAAGCCCAGCGCGCGCAGGCGTTCAAGCCCCGGGTGCGGCCAGTCGGCCGGCTCGCTGCCGAGATACGCCCACGGGATCTGGAACACCGTGCCCATACTCACGCGAACGGCGCGGCGGTATAATGGATCGCAGCACGCAGGCGTGAGCAGCACCGCGTCCATGCCCAGCGCAGCCGCCGAGCGGAAGATCGCGCCGAGATTTGTAGGGTTCATGATATCCTCGAGCACGGCAATGCGGCGTGCGTGTTTGCAGACGTCTTCGGCTGGAAGAAGAGGCCTGCGGCGCATGGCGCACAGTACGCCGCGCGTGAGCTGAAAACCTGTGAGCTGCGTGAGCACGGGGAGCTCGGCGGTAAAGAGCGGGATATCGCCGCAGCGCGCGACGACCTGCCTGGCCTGGCCCGCAATGTGCTTTCGCTCCATGAGCAGCGATACCGGCTCATAGCCCGCGTCCAGCGCGCGCAGGATTACGTTCGGGCTCTCGGCAATGAACAGACCGTCACCCGGCTCGCAGCAGTGCAGAAGCTCTCGCTCGGTCAGACGGGCGAACGCGTCCAGCTCGGGCGCGGAAAAATCGGTGATTGCAATGACGTTCGGCATGGCGCGGCCTCCTTTGCAGTAAGGCTATTATATGGGAAGCAGGCGGCGCTGTCAAACAAAACAAAAGACGCGGTCGTGGGAGTCTTCACCCCATTTCCGCGCCTTTTGTCTGTCATAGGCCTTCGCGTTTTCAATTTTGCGGCTGACCGGCCGGACACCGTTCCAGCTGCCGCGTTTGCGCGCGTTCAGTTCGCGCTGTTTTTTCTTGGAAAGCTTCTCAAATGGGACAAATTTTTCCATGAAACAGGCTCCTTTCGGTGAGATAGCTGCATCATAGCAGATGAAAGCAGCTTTGTCAAATATACGCCTCGTTGCAATTTTTCAGAAATCCGTGTATAATCATAAAAACTGCGGAAGGAGGCAGATGGCATGGCAGCAAAGGGAAGCGGAACGCGGCAGGCGCTGATTCTGGCCGGAATCGATGAGATCAGCGCGCACGGCGCGACAGAGTTTTCCGTGCGGCGCGTGGCGCAGGCGTGCCATGTCTCCTGCGCCGCGCCATACAAGCATTTTAAGGACAAGCGCGAGTTCATTGCGGCGATCATCGACCACGTGAACGAGCAGTGGGCAGCGCGGCAGGAGCAGGTGTTGGCCGCGTGCGGCGAAAGCCTGCGTCAGCAGATCGTCGCTGTGAGCGTGGCATATGTGCGGTTTTTGATGGAAAATCCCTGCTTCCGTGCGGTTCTTATGCTCAAGGATGAGGAATTTGATAACATCTACCACAAAAAGCGCGGGCAGCTGTCCAGCCGCAGCCAGCAGTTGGAGCGGGCCTTTTTTTCCGTATCTGGCATGGATGCGCAGACGCAGCAGCGAAAGCTGCAGCTCGTGCGCGCGCTCATCTTCGGCACTGTATTTCTGTTTGACACAGGCGAACTTGTCTATGGCGAGCAGGCCTTGGAGCATCTTCGTTACAACATCGACCGGGAGTTTGATCTGCCATGATACATGACTATATTCACAAGGTGCATTACCACGAAACGGACAAGATGGGCGTGACGCACCACGCCAACTACATCAAATGGATGGAAGAGGCGCGTGTCGATTTTTTGGAGCAGATCGGTTACGGCTATGCCCGGCTGGAACGGGACGGCATCATCTCGCCCGTCATCGCGCTCGATTGCCAGTATAAACATCCGACCACCTTTGACGACGAGGTCAGCATCCATATACAAGTGGAAGAATTCCGCGGCGTGCGGCTCGTCATTGGCTATACGATGACAAATGTGAAGACGGCAGACGTGGTGCTGACCGGTACGTCCACGCACTGCTTTACCGACAGGACCGGTATGCCGATCATGCTGCGGCGGCAGTTCCCGGATTTTGACCTCGCGCTGCGCGCACTTGCCGCCAAAGAGGGCTGAACAGCCGTGGCCGCCGCTGCCGGCGGCCACAGGAGAAATGTGCCAAGAGAAAAAAATAATGCTTGCATTTCGTAATGAGGTGTGCTATTATAATCGGGCTGAAAAGAGCATATCCGGGTGTGGCGAAGTTTGGTATCGCGCTTGAATGGGGTTCAAGAGGCCGCTGGTTCGAATCCAGTCACTCGGACCATAACTGAACCGACAGTTGATACAATTATCGACTGTCGGTTCGTTATTTTTATGCGGGAAACCGCCGTTATACCAAGACTTTTTCATTTGGAAATGCACCCATTCATCTACTGACCTCTAAAGCGGGAAATTCATTGCTATCGTTGGACTTTTGACTACAGGAAACAGTTCATTTTGCGTTGTAAAGAACCCGGTATCGTTGGATTATTCTGTCCGTAGGTGCATATCAAAACATAGAGAGCAAGGCTCGGAACTTGGGAGATAACCCACGCTCCG
>SFHJ01000016.1 GCA_004555655.1 Clostridiales bacterium | reverse complement strand
ATACCGCTCCGTATTTATCTCAACATCAGCACCTCGGAAAACGGGGAGAACTGATGGGGAGAACAAGCAAAAATATTAAGTTAAGAATACCCGAAAAACCCCATAAAATCAAGGGATTCCGGTCAGGGGGCTACCGAGTAGCGACCACGATTTCGAGTCAGGGCCGTTATAACCACTTCGATACCACTCCAAATGGCGCAGCCTCATGCGCCGGATTATTATAGCAGGCCGCGCGCGTAAAATCAAGGGATTTTTCGTGTTTTCTGCCGCGCGCGGGTCAAATTTGCGTGCTGGGCGCGCCGGTCACGTCTTTTTGATGAACTGCTCGCCGCATTTGGGGCAGCGGATGTTGATTCTGCCGCGGCCGCGCGGCACGCGCACCGTCTGGCGGCAGCGCGGGCAGCGATAATAGCGGTGATCGCGGTCTTTCAGCGCGCTCAGAAAGCGCAGATACGCCGCGTTCTGGCGGCGGCGCTTTTCGATGTTGCGTGAATACATCCGCACGATCGACCAGATGAGCGGCACATACGCCAGAAAACTGAAAATATTCAGCCATCCGGCCAGAAACCGCCCGCCCAGCCAGCCGACGAGCAGCAGCACCAGCGCCGCGATAATCAGCGTCTGGTTGAGCTTGTCGGTGCCGTAGCGGCCATACATAAAGCGGCGCAGCGCGTCGCCGATTTTTCGAAACATACCCATCACCCGTTATCAAAAGTTCTGTAGACAATTATATCGGGTATACGGGATTTTACAAGAAACAGGGCAGATTGTTCAAAAAAAGTTTACGCTTTTTTCCGTTCTCCCAGGCTCAGCACCACAATGCCGCCCAGCACCAGCGCGATGCCGATGAGGATAAAGGCCGTGAGCGGCTCGTGGTAGAACACCGTGCCCACGATCGTGGCCACGACCAGCTCCGCCGAGGCCAGAATCGCCGCGTAGCCGGACTCCACGCCCTGCAGTCCCATCGTATACAGCAGATACGCCAGAAAGCCCATCAAAAAGCCGAACAGCAAAAACGTCACCCAGATGCCAGGATCGGCCTGCACCGCGCCGGAGAGCTTGCTCCAGTCGACCAGGAAGCTGTTGACGATGGCGCAGAAGAAAAACGCGTAGAACGTGATCGTCCACGAATCGTAGCCGCGGTTGATGGCGAAGCGGCCGAAGACCGAGTACATGGAGTACCCGATGCCCGCGCCAAGGCCCAGCAGCACGATCTGCAGCGAGATCTTGTCCTGCGAACCGACGCCGGAGGCAAAGCAGCAGCCGGCAAATGCCATGATGAGTGCCAGCAGCTTGGTTTTCGTCAGCTTTTCGTGGAAGAGCAGCACGCTGAACAGCATGACAAAGATCGGGCCCGTATACAAAAGCACGCTCATCACCGCCATGCTGCCGACGGAAAGCCCCGTGAACTGACAGTACGACACGAGCAGCATGTTGCACACGCCCACGCCCAGAAAGCACCAGATGTCCTTCAGCCGGAATCTGAACTTCTCGCGGTGGAACAGCAGCAGGTACACGCCGATACACACCGCGCCCACGATCGAGCGCACCTGCAGCACCTCCAGTGCCTGCAGGCCCGCTTTGTTCATCACGCGCACGAACACACCCACACAGCCCCACAGCGCCGAGGCGGCCAGCACGCAGAGGCACGCCAGCATTTTTTTCTTTGTCATGTATTTTTCC
Organism: Clostridiales bacterium; assembly: GCA_004555655.1. Lineage (GTDB taxonomy): Bacteria > Bacillota > Clostridia > Oscillospirales > Oscillospiraceae > CAG-170. The sequence goes on along the minus strand of SFHJ01000016.1, from coordinate 44,415 downwards.
CTCTTTCTAGTACGGCCACAACAAGCTGCGGCCGGTTGCATATCCGCAGCGGCACACGGTGGCTGCGGCCAAGGCCGCGGCTCACCAGCACCTGCGTTTTTCCCTGTGTGTAGACGCCCGCGGTGTAGGCAGGAAACAAATCATACCGCGTACCGAACACGCCGCCCAGCACCGGCAGCCGCACCACACCGCCGTGCGCGTGCCCGCACAGAACTGCGTCCACGCCCAGCTGCGCCCACATTTCGATCTGGTCGTTGCGGTGGCTGAGCATCAGAATATACGCATCGTCGCCGCACGTGCGGCGAATTTCCGCCACCAGCTGCTCCGGCGTTTTCTGGTCATACGGCCCGTTGGGATCGTCCACGCCGGCCAGCACCATCGTCTCGCCGTCTTTTTTGAGCACGCGGTATTCGTTTTGCAGCCGCACCACGCCGCATTCGTCCAGAATATCGAACACCTGCTGCCGCTTTTCGCGCGAAAGCACCCACTCGTGGTTGCCCGTGACATAGAAGACCGGCGCGATGGCGCGCAGCCCCGACACGAGCGGCCGGAACATCGAAAAATCGGTGAACTCGTCGGCCAGATCGCCCGTGACGGCGATGAGGTCGGGCTTTGCCCCGCGCACGGCGTCAATGAGACGGCGGCTGTTCTCGCCGAACACCTCTCCGTGCAGATCGGAGATCTGCACCACGCGCAGCGAAGAAAACGCACGCGGCAGCGCGGATGCACGCAGGCGGAACACCTCCGTCTGAATCGTCCTGTTTTCATACCATGCAAAACCCGCCAGCAGCACGAGCGCGGACAGTACGCCCGCCGCTGCGGCCGGGCAGGTGCGTTTTTGTCTCACCGGCACGCCTCCTTGCGGCAATTTCGTATATTCTATCACAGACTTCGCGGGAAGAAAAGGAAAACTTGTCCGACTTTTCCGCTTTTCCGGGATTCCTTTCCCGTCATTTTCGTCAAAGATTGGCGTGCGGGCAGTAAATTGAAGATTTTTTATTGTGATATGCCGCGCAGGATGCTATAATACTACAAAAGAAACAATAATGGATGTGTATCGAGTGTGAAGTATGGAACCTGGACGGTATCGTCCTATGATCCCGCTGCGGCTGAGGCGCTCTGCCGGGCGGGTCTTTCGCCCATTACTGCGGCAGTGCTCTGCAGCCGCGGCTATGAAACCCCCGGGCAGGCGCATGCGCTGCTTGCAACGGACAATCCCCTATCCGACCCTCTGGCGCTTCTGGACATGGACAAGGCCGCCGCGCGCGTGCGCCGGGCGCTCGAAGGCGGCGAGCATATCGCCGTTTTCGGCGACTATGACGTCGACGGCATCACGGCGACGTGCCTTCTGACCGAGTTTCTGCGCGAACGCGGCGGGCATGTGACAAGCTACATCCCCGCGCGCATGGAGGAGGGATACGGTCTGAACGAGATCGCCATCCGCGCGCTGCATGACAAGGGCGTGCAGCTGATCGTGACGGTTGACTGCGGCATCACCGCTTCAAGCGAGGCCTCGCTGTGCCGCCAGCTCGGCATCGATCTTGTCATCACCGACCACCACGAGTGCAAGGCAAGCCTGCCGGAGGCCGCAGCTGTGGTCGATCCCCACCGCAAGGATCAGCCGCTGCCGCATATCGAGCTGGCGGGCGTGGGCGTGGCGTTCAAGCTGGCCGCCGCCATCGCCGGCGAGCAGGATAAGCTGCTCGATGAATACTGTGACCTTCTTTGTCTCGGCACGGTGGCCGACGTCATGCCGCTCACGGGTGAGAACCGCACCATGGTCGCGCGCGGACTGCATGCGCTGTCATCGCCAAAGCGCGTGGGTGTGGCGGCGCTGCTGCGTGAGTGCGCAGCGGGACGGCAGGCCGTAAACGCAGGCACCATCGGCTATACGCTGGCGCCGCGCATCAACGCCGCTGGACGTATGGGCGCGGTGGAGGTGGCGACGGAGCTGTTTCTCACGCGTGACAAGGCGCGCGCGGCCGAGCTTGCCGCGCAGCTGTGCAAGCTCAACCGCAAGCGGCAGGACGTCGAGGCCGGCATCTACGCCGAGGCCGTTTCGATGCTGCCCGCGGGCCGGCACCCTGAGGCGATCGTGCTCTCAAGCGAATCCTGGCATCAGGGTGTGGTTGGCATTGTGGCCTCGCGCCTGGCCGAGGAATACAGCTGCCCGACGTTTCTCATCTGCCTTGACGGCGACAAGGGCAAGGCCTCGTCGCGCTCGTACGGGGGCTTCAACCTGTTCCACTCGCTCGAGGTGCTGTCCGGTCTTCTTGAGAGCTACGGCGGGCACGAGCTTGCCGCGGGCTTTACCATCCGGCGCGAGCGCATCGAGCCGTTCCGCGAGGAAATTCTGCGCCTGTCGGGCGAGTTCTCCCGCTCCGACGCGTGCAACCGCGCGCTGAGCGTCGACTGCGAGATCCCCGCGCGGCTGCTCACACTTTCCAACATCGCCGCGCTCGACGAGCTTGAGCCGTGCGGCGCAGGCTGTCCGCGGCCGGTACTGTACATGAGAAACCTCACCATCACAGACCTGACCGAGGTCTGCGGCGGCAAGCACCTCCGGCTGCGGCTCAGTAACGGCCGTGAGAGCTGGGGCGCCATCTTCTTTTCCACCGACGCCCGCCGCGCGGGCGTTTCGCAGGGCGATCTGGTCGAAATCGCCTATACCCCGCAGATCAATGAATTCCGCGGCGCGCGGTCGGTGCAGCTCAACCTCATCGACATTCGCCCCGACGAGGCCTCGCGCGCTGCGTTGCTGAATGAGCAGGCGTATTACCGCCAGTTTTTAAACGGCGAGGCGCTCAGCCGCGCGGCCGTGGACGCGCTTTTGCCCGAGCGGCAGGATTTTGTCGTCGTGTGGAAATATCTGCGCGCCAGCGCCGTGCGCGGCGTGGTACTCGAGGACTTCGGGTGCCTGTGCCGCAAAATCGCGCGCTTTGCCGCGCAGCCGTGCAGCTTTGGCCGCACGCGCATGTGTCTGGATGTGTTTGCCGAACTGGGCCTTCTGCAGATCACGCAGCGGCCCAAGCTCGTGCGCATCCGCCTGCTGCCCGGTGCGCGCAAGGCCGATCTTGAAAAGAGCGTCATCCTCAACACCCTGAGAAAGCAGAAAGCAGGAAGCAACTATGGATCAGAATCAGGAATTGTATGAATCGATGCTGCAGACCGTGCAGCGCTATTCCCCGGCCGCCGACATGAACGTCGTGAAAAAGGCCTATGCCTATGCCAACCGCAAACACGAGGGCCAGAAGCGCAAATCGGGCGAACCGTATATCATCCATCCGCTGGCCGTGGCGGAGATCGTGGCCGAGATCGGCCTCGACACCGATGCGATTGCGGCAGCGCTGCTGCACGACTGTCTGGAGGACACCGACGCGAGCTTTGAGGAGATCTCGCGCATGTTCGGCACAACGGTGGCGGATCTCGTCGAGGGCGTTACCAAGCTGACGCGCGTGCAGTATTCCACCATGGAAGAGCAGCAGATGGAAAACCTGCGCAAGATGTTCATGGCCATGTCCAAGGACATCCGTGTCATCCTCATCAAAATCGCCGACCGGCTGCACAACACCAGAACGCTCGAGTACCAGACGCCTGCCAAGCAGATCTCCAAGTCCATGGAGACGATGGAGATCTATGCGCCGCTGGCGCACCGGCTCGGCATGCAGAAGATCAAGTGGGAGCTTGAGGACGTGTCGCTGCAGTACCTCGACCCCGAGGGATACCAGCAGATCATCGACTATTTAAAGGCCAATGAGGCAAGCTCCAACGACTTCATGAACGCCATCCAGTCGAAGATCACCACGCGCCTTTCCTCCGTCGGCATCCACGGCTCGATCTACGGCCGCATCAAGCACACGTACTCGATCTACCGCAAGATGCGCGCGCAGAACAAGACCATCGACGAGCTGTATGACCTCTACGCCTTCCGCGTGATCGTGGACAACATCGCCGACTGCTACAATGTGCTCGGCCATATCCACGACCTCTTCAACCCCATCCCCGGCCGGTTCAAGGACTACATCTCCACACCGAAGCCCAACATGTATCAGTCGCTGCACACCACCGTCATCGGCTCGCAGGGCATCCCGTTTGAGGTGCAGATCCGCACGTGGGAGATGCACCAGACGGCGGAATACGGCGTCGCGGCGCACTGGAAATACAAGCAGCACGTGGGCGACGGCACAGAGAAGGAATTTGAGTGGGTCCGGCGGCTGCTGGAAAACCAACAGGACACCGAGGCCGACGACTACATCCATTCTCTCAAGGTCGACATGTTCGACGATGAAGTCTTTGTCTTCACCCCCAAGGGCAAGGTCATTTCGCTGCCCGCCGGCTCGACACCCATCGACTTCGCCTATGCCATTCACTCGGCCGTCGGCAACTCCATGGTCGGCGCAAAGGTCAATAACCGCATCGCGGGCTACGATGTGACGCTGCATAACGGCGATATCGTTGAAATTCTGACGTCCAAATCCGCGCGCGGGCCCAGCCGCGACTGGCTGAACATCTGCCAGTCGAACCAGGCGCGCGTCAAGATCCGCCAGTGGTTCAAAAAGGAGAAGCGCGAGGAAAACGTCATCCGCGGCCGCGCCAGCTTCGAATCCGAGCTGCGGCACATCGGCATCGACCCCGACATTCTGCAAGACGAGTCCGTGCTGCGCACAGTGCTGAAGAAGGTCAGCTTCGAATGTCTGGACGACATGTACGCTGCCATCGGCTTCGGCGGTCTGACGGCGGTGAAGGCCGTAAACCGCGTCAGGGACGAACTGACCAAGGCCACGCGCACCACGCAGGCGCGCGAAGCGGCGCTGCAGATCAAACCGCCCGCGGCGGGCACGCCGGCCGCTTCCGGCGTCATCGTCGAGGACATCAGCTCGTGCATGATCAAATTCAGCCGCTGCTGCACGCCGGTACCCGGCGACGACATCATCGGCTTTATCACCAAGGGCTACGGCGTGTCGGTGCACCGGCGCGACTGCCCCAACGCCAAACATGCGTCCGACCCGTCGCAGGCGGGCCGCTGGGTCAAGGTCACGTGGGCCGAGACGCCCGAGGCAATGTTTGAAACGGCGCTCGAGGTGGATGCCGTCGACCGCGACGGACTGATGCTCGACGTGGCGACCGTCATGACCTCGCTTCGCATGCGCATCCGCGAGATGACCGCCCGCTCGGTCGGCGGCGGACGGGCCGTCGTGCTTATGAGCTTCCAGGTGCACAGCCTCACCGAGCTGCAGAACGTCTGCGCGCGCCTGCGCGGCATCTCCGGTGTGAGCCAGGTACGCCGCGGCACCGACTAAACTGAAATTGGAGGAACTGCCATGCGCGCAGTCGTTACGCGCGTCAATTCCGCCTCCGTGTCCATTGGCGGCGCGGTCGTGGGCGAGATCGGACGCGGCTTTCTCATTCTGCTGGGCGTCGCGCCCGGCGATACGCCCGCGCTTTGCAAAAAGCTGGCGGAAAAGATTCTCGGTCTTCGCGTGTTCCGCGATGAAAACGATAAAATGAACCTATCCCTGTCCGACGTGGGCGGCAGCGTGCTGGTCGTGAGCCAGTTCACCCTCTACGCCGACGTGAGCCACGGCAGGCGGCCCAGCTTTGCCGGCGCTGCCGGGGCAGAGCTTGCGAACGCGCTCTACGAGCAGTTTCTGGCCGAGTGTGAGCGGCTCGGATTTGCGCCGCAGCACGGCGAGTTCGGCGCGTATATGCAGGTGCAGTCGGAAAACGACGGCCCTGTGACCATCATCGTCGACACAAACGACCTGAAATAACCGGAGGACAATATGAAGATTTTTTCCATGCAGCTTGGCATGCTCGGTACCAACTGCTATTTCCTCTGCGACGAAGAAGCGCACGTGTGCGCCGTGATCGATCCCGGAGCGACAGGCAGCAAGGTCGCGGCGTTTGCCGCTGAACGCGGCTTTGCCATCGACAAAATTCTGCTCACCCACGCGCATTTTGACCACGTGGGAGGGCTTGCCGCTCTGCACAACGCCGTGCCCGGCGCGCCCATCTACGTGCACGCGCTTGACACCGACGAGGCGCTCAACATGAGCCACGGAAAGCTCATCTACACCGACACCTACGCAGACGGCGACGCGCTTACGGTCGGCGCGATCCGCGTGCGCATTCTGCACACGCCGGGCCATACGCAGGGCTCGGTGTGCCTTGTGGCAGAAAACGCGATTTTTACCGGCGACACGCTCTTTGCCGGCGCGTGCGGCCGGACGGATTTTGCCGGCGGCAGCTTTGACGGGATGCTCGCCTCATTAAAGCGCCTTGGCGAACTGCCGGGAGATTACAACGTCTACCCCGGCCACGACGCGGCCAGCACGCTCGAACGCGAGCGCCGGACAAACCCGTATCTTCGTGAGGCCATGGCGCGATGAAGCTGTATCTGAAAAACCATACCGAGCGCTACTGCGTCGAGCAGCTGCAGATGCAGCTGTTTCCTGCCTCGCCCAGCGTCTTTTCCGAAACGCCGCCCAAGGATGAGGACGGCGCGGTTTCTGCGCTTTCCCGCGGCAAAACGTGGCTCACGGCCACGGCCGCCATCACATACGGCGGCAAAACAGCCAAAGCCGCGCGCCGCGTGCGGGCGGATTCTGCGGGCGTGCGCGAAACGAGGCGCATTCTGCAGCAGAGCTACTACCTGGCTGCCGTGCAGCTTCTGGACACCACGCCGCCCTGGGGCGCGCTGTCCGGCGTGCGGCCGAGCAAGCTGTCGACAAAATGCCTGATGGAAGGCGGCACCCGCCGCCAGGCAGAAAAAATGCTGCAGTCGGTCTATTTTGTCACGCCCCAACGCGCGAGGCTCTGCGCCGATGCGTCCGTCCGGACCATCGAGGCGGCGGAGCTTCTTTCCCCGCGCGATGTATCGCTCTATATCGGCATCCCGTTCTGCCCCACGCGCTGCGCCTACTGCTCGTTCGTGAGCGAGTCGGTCGAGCGGTTCGGCGATTTTCTGCCGCCGTATCTCGACTGCCTCATCCGCGAGATCGAGCACACGGGCGCGCTTCTGCGCCGGTCCGGCAGAACGGTCCGCACGCTCTACATCGGCGGCGGCACGCCCACCACGCTCTGCTCGCAGCAGATGGAGCGGCTTTTGCGCGCCATCCGGGACAACTTTGACCTCACGCGCTGTCTGGAGTTCACCGTCGAGGGCGGGCGGCCCGACACGCTCGATTTTGACAAACTGCGCGTCATCCGCGCCGGCGGCTGCACGCGCATGTCCATCAACCCCCAGACGATGGACGACGCGGTGCTCAGGGCCATCGGCCGCAGGCACACGGCGGCCGAGACCGTTGCGGCGTTTGAAGATGCGCGCCGCGCGGGCTTTGACGATATCAATATGGATCTGATCGCGGGCCTGCCCGGCGACACGCCCGCCGGTTTTGCCGAATCCGTGCGCCGCGTGCTGGAGCTGCGCCCCAGCAACGTGACCGTGCACACGCTGGCGCTGAAAAAAGGCGCAGATCTGTTCCAGCGGCGTGTGGCGCTTCCGGCGCAGCAGGATGTGGCGCAGATGCTGGATGAAGCGGCGCAGGCGCTGCGCGCGGCCGGTTTCTCGCCCTACTACCTCTACCGGCAGAAGTATATGTCCGGCAGCTTTGAAAATGTCGGCTGGGCAAGGCCGGGCTATCGCGGACTTTACAACATATACATGATGGAAGAGCTGCACACCATTTTGTCCCTCGGCGCGGGCGGCATGAATAAGATCAATCTGCCCGCCGGGCAGCTCGAGCGCTTCCACAATCCCAAATATCCGCAGGACTACATCCAGCGCATCGACACGATTTTGCAGCAGAAGGACGAAATTTTCGCGTTTCTGCAGGCGCTGGACGAGGCCGGCGCGGGCTAAGGAGGAATCCCATGGACACTCTGTTTTCCCACGTATCCGTCGTCACGATGGATGCGCGCATGTCCGTCTGGCTCGACGCGTTCGTCGGCGTGACGGACGGCAAGATCAGCTATCTCGGCAAAAAACCGCCCGAGGAAAAGCCAGGCAGCATCATTGACGGCACAGGCATGGTCATGATGCCGGGCCTCATCAACTGCCACACCCATCTGCCCATGGCGCTGCTGCGCGGCTACGCCGACGATCTGGCGCTGCAGACGTGGCTGGGCGAATACATCTTCCCGCGCGAAGAGCATCTGGATGCGCGCGCGGTCAAGGCCGCGGCGCTTTTGGGCATCGCCGAATGCCTGCGCTTCGGCGTGACGAGCGTGTCCGACATGTACTATTTTGAAGACGCCGTGGCTGAGGCTGTGGCCCAGAGCGGCATCAAGGCCAATCTTTCGCTGGCAACGACGATGTTCCTCGGCGACGACTTTGACTTTGAGACCTATCCCGCCTGCCGCGAGATGGTGGCGCTGCACGGGAAGTGGCACGGCTATGACAGCGGCCGCATCAAGATCGACTGCTCGATTCACGCCGAGTACACCTCGACGTATCAGCTCTGGGACGCGCTGGCCGAGTACGCCATCAACAACAGGCTGGGCATGCATGTCCACCTGTCCGAGACGAGGGCCGAGCACGAGGAATGTATGGAAAAATACGGCCTCACGCCCGCGCAGGTGCTCGACTGCCACCATGTGTTTGACGCGCGCACCATCGCCGCGCACTGCGTTCATCTGACCGAAGATGACATGCGCCTTCTGGCAAAGCGCGGCGTATCGGCAGTGCACTGCCCGGTGAGCAATTTAAAGCTCGCCTCCGGCTGCGCGGATGTGATGGGCATGGTCAGGGCCGGGATGAACGTCTGCCTCGGCACAGACTCGGCCGCCTCCAACAATAATCTGGATCTTTTTGAGGAGATCAAGGCCTGCGCGCTCATGGCCAAGGGCAAAACCGGCGACCCCACCGCCGTCGGCGCAGAGGCCGCGCTCATGATGGCCACGGTCTGCGGGGCACGGGCACAGGGACGCGAAAAAGAGTGCGGCCAGATCGCCGTGGGCATGGACGCGGACCTCATTCTGCTCGACTTCAACCAGCCGCACCTGATTCCGTGCCACAATCTGCTCTCGAACCTTGTCTATGCCGCTTCCGGCCACGACGTGGCGCTGACGATGGTGCGCGGCAAAATTCTCTACTGCGCGGGCAAGTACCCCACCATCGACCTGAACGCCGTCGCACAGGAGCTGCACGACTACGCCATCCCCACCGCCTTTTCGGATGAGAAAAAGGAGCCGGACGCATGAACGAAAAACCCATCAAAAAACAGAGCTTTCTGCAGGGCACGGCCATTCTGGCCATGGCCACCGTCATCGTCAAGCTCATGGGGTTTTTGTTCAAGACCCCGCTCAATTACATCATCGGAGAACAGGGCAGCAGCTACTTCTATAACGCCTACAAGGTCTATGACGTGCTGCTGATGATCTCCACCACGGGTCTGCCCGTGGCCGTCAGCCGCATGATCGCCGAGGCGCAGGAGCTCGGTAACTACGCGCAGATCCGGCGCATCTTCAAAACGGCGCTGTATGTGTTCCTCTGTATCGGCATTGTCGGAAGCCTGGGCATGCTGATCTTCTGCAAGCAGTTGTCCGTCATGGTCTCGACGAACGAAAATTCCTTCGCGGCCATCGCGGCGCTGGCGCCGTGCGTGCTGCTCATCTGTCTGATCTCCGCCTACCGCGGCTTCTTCCAGGGCCAGCGGTACATGTCCCCCACGTCCTTCAGCCAGATTTTAGAGGCTCTCACGCGCCTTGCCGTGGGTCTGAGCGTGGCGTATGTCGTGATGAAGAAGACCGGCAGCGTCATCTACGCAGCCGGCGGCGCGATCATGGGCGTGACGCTGGGCTGCCTCGTCTCAGCGATCTACCTCAACTGCAAGTTCCGCGGCGCATACGCCTGCCTGCCGCGTGAGGGCGGCGCGGCCAAATCCGGCCGCAGCACGCTGAAAGAGCTGCTCGCCATCGCGGTTCCCATCACGCTGGGCGCGGCAGGACTGCAGATCATCAATCTCGTCGATACGATGATCTACATGCGCCGGCTCACGGGCGCGCTGGGCTGGTCGGCCGCGCAGGTCGATACCGCCAACGGCATCTACTCGTTCCAGCAGACCATCTTCGCGCTTCCGTGCGCGTTCATCCCCACCATCACCGTCTCGTGCATCCCGGCCATCACGGCCGCGCTCACGCGCCGGGATATCCCCAGCGCCCGCGCCACCGAGGAATCGGCGCTGCGCACCATGGGCCTGATTGCCATGCCGTGCGCGGCGGGCCTTTTCGTGCTGGCCCAGCCCATCGTACGCCTTCTGTGCCCGGGCTACGGTGAAGCAAGTGTCGCCACAGCCACGCCGATTCTGGCGATTCTGGGCGTGACGGTCATCTTTAACTCCACGGTGCTGCTGCTCAACGCCTTTATGCAGGCGCACGGCGATGTGACAACGCCCGTCATCAACATGCTCGCCGGCGGCGTGGTGAAGGTCATCGTGAACTTTATCCTCGTCGGCATCCCCTCGCTCAACATCGTCGGCGCGCCCATCGGCACGCTGGTGTGCTATGTGTGCATCACGGTGCTCGACCTCATCGCCATGCGCAAAAGCGTCACCACCCGCCCCGTGGTCTTCAAAAACCTCGTCCGGCCGTTTTTGGCCGCGGCGATCATGGGCGCAGTCACGTACATGGTCTATCATGTGCTCGGCAGCTTCCTCAGCTCGGTGAAACTCGCGTGCCTTGTTTCGCTCGTTTTCGCGGTCGTGATCTACTTCATTCTGGTCGTGGCGCTGCGCTGCGTGACGTACGAGGACTGTCTGCTGCTGCCGAAGGGCGAAAAAATAGCAAAAATTCTGAAAATCCGCGAAAAAACTTGAAACAGCCCTTGCGAAAGGCAGAATAATATGGTAGATTTTATTAGCAAAGACCGCTATGACTTTCAGGATCTTGTCCGGCTCGTGCAGGTGCTGCGCGCACCGGGCGGCTGTCCCTGGGACGGCGCGCAGACGCACCTGTCCATCCGCCGCAATTTTCTGGAAGAGGCGTATGAGGCCTGTGAGGGCTTTGACCGGGACGACGCCGGGATGATGTGTGAAGAGCTGGGCGACGTGCTGTTGCAGGTCGTGTTCCACGCGGATATCGAGCGCGAGGCCGGGCGCTTCACGCTGGACGACGTGTGCGACACCGTCTGCAAAAAGCTGATTTTCCGGCATCCGCGCCTGTTCGGCAGCAGTACTGCCGGCAGCTGGGAGGAAATCAAGCAGCTGGAGAAGGGGCAGAAGACTGTCTCCGACACGCTTGACGGCGTGGCGCGGTCGCTGCCCGCGCTCTGGCGCAGTGAAAAACTCCAGAAAAAAGCCGCAAATGCCGGGTTTGCGCCGGAATCTATTGACGATTGTCTGGACAAACTAGACACACAGGCGGCCCGGCTGCGTCAGGCCGCGCACACCGGCGAGGGCGGCGAAACAGAGCTCGGCGAAACGCTGTTCGCCGCGGTCCGTGTTGCCGCATTCCTGCAGGCTGACCCCGAACAGAGCCTGCACCAGGCCTGCGAGCGCTTCATCCGTCGCTTTGCCGCGATGGAGGCCGCCGCGCGGACGCAGGGCCGGCCGCTGGAGGCGTGTTCGCCCGGCGAGCTGCATACGCTCTGGGACGCGCAGGAAGCGGAATGAACCCATTTTTTGATTACTACATGAAAAGAGGAACAACAAGCATGAACAAGACCGAACTCATCGCAGAAGTCGCCAGAAAGTGCGGCATGTCCAAGAAGGACGCAGAACGGGCCGTCGGCGCCACGTTTGATACCATCACCGAGGCGCTGTGCGCCGGCGACAAGGTCCAGCTCGTCGGCTTCGGCGGCTTCGAGACCAAGTCCCGCGAGGCCCGCATGGGCCGCAACCCCAAGACCCGCGAGGCCATCGAAATTCCCGCCACCACCATCCCCGTCTTCAAGGCCGGCAAGGCACTCAAAGACAAGGTCGCAAAGTAATCATCCGAGACCGGCGGTTCCCGCCGGTCTTACTTTATCACCGGAAAAAGGAGCACATCATGCGTTTGGATAAATTTTTGAAGGTCTCGCGGCTCATCAAGCGCCGCACCGTAGCCAATGAGGCGTGCGACAACGCGCGCGTGAGCGTCAACGGCCGGCCGGCCAAGGCCAGCTACGACGTGAAGGTCGGAGACGTGCTGCAGATCCAGTTCGGCGCGCGCGCCGTCACGGTCGAGGTGCTGCAGGTGTCGGAAAACGTCAGAAAAGACGACGCCGTCGGCATGTACCGCGAGCTTTTGCCCGGCGAGGCAAAATAAAGCTGCATACGGCCTGTCCCTGCATCGTATAGTGTAGTAAGACGATACGGGAGGATGGTTCGCATGGCAAACACGAACGAGGCAAACGGAAAGCTGCCCGAGACGCCGCACAAGCTGGTGCTTGATTCCCGGCGCAGGCTGTCGATGACGGGCGTGATCGAGGTTGAGAGCTTCGACGAGACCGCCATCCAGCTCACCACCACGCGCGGGCCTGTGCTCATCCGCGGCACGGGGCTGCACCTGCAGATGCTTTCGCTCGATGGCGGGCAGGTGGCGGTCGACGGCACGGTCGACTCCATTTCCTACGAGGATGAAGCGCCCGCGGGCGGCTTTTTCTCGCGGCTGTTCGGCTGATGGAGCTGCCGGTCACGCTGCAGGCGGCGGAATTTGCCGCCTCTGTGCTGCTGGGGCTGGCGTTGAGCGTGTTCTACGACGCGCTGCGCGCGCTCCGGCGGCTCCGGCCGCGCCTGACACTGCCGCTCGACGTGCTGTTCGCGCTCACAGCGGCCGCAGCGCTGCTGCTGTTCGCGCTCTACCCCGGCAGGGGCCTGTTTCGTCTGTTTGCATTCGCGGGGCTGCTGCTCGGCGCGCTGGGCTATTTTCTCGCGCTCAGCCCGTTTTTTCTGCGCGCGTTCACATGCGCAGACCGTTTTTTGGGCCGCATACTGCGCCTTGCCGGCGCGCCCGCGCGATTTTTTTTGAAATTTGGCAAGAAAATTTTCAAAACCCTCTTTGCAAGCGTCAAAAAATGGGTTACAATATCCGGTAAGGTACGGCTGAAAGAACGCAGGGAAAGGAGCGCGGCACGGAATGAAGTTTGTCAAATCGTCACTGCTGGTCAAGCTGATCATTCTGATCGTGGTGGTGTATGCTACCGTTACCCTGGTGTCGCTGCGCCGCCAGATCAGCGCCAAGCAGGCAGAGGCCGCACAGCTGACAAGCAGCATCACCTCCGCCGAGCAGGAAAACAGCCGTCTGAACGACGCCATCGAAACCATTGACACCGACGCAGGTGTCGAAGCAGTCGCGCGCGAAAAGCTGGGCATGGTCGCCGAAGGCGAGATCGTCTTTGAAGACGTGAGCGACTGAACGCAGAGAATATGGGGGATTATTGCGAATCTATGGAGCTAACAGTTGGAGCAGTTGTGGAAGGCAAGGTCAAGAGTCTGACCAAGTTCGGCGCGTTCATTCTGCTGCCGGACGGATCGACGGGTATGGTACACATTTCCGAGGTCGCACACGCCTATGTCAGCGACATTCACGACCACCTGACCGAGGGACAAACCGTGAAAGTCATGATTATCGGCATGGAAAACGGAAAGATCAATCTTTCCATCAAGCGCACCGTCGCGCCTGCGCCGCGTCCGCAGACGAACAGGCCGCGTACACCCTATCGCGCGCCCGGCGGCCCCGGCAAACAGGGCTCCTACACACCTGACCGCCCCCGGCCCGATTCGCGCCCCGCACAGCCGACTGAACCGCAGCAGAAGTCCTTTGACGATATGCTCAAACAGTTCATGACCGAGTCCGACAGCAAGATGTCGTCGCTCAAGCAGTATAACGACCGCAAGACCAAATCCCGCCGCAGATAATTGCGCTTTCCGCCGCTCTTTTCATGGCAGAAGAGCGGCGTATCTTTCCCCGTTTCAATACTCCCGCAGGAGGCAGCAACATGAACATTGTCATCACCGGCGGCTCACGCGGCATCGGCGCGGCCTGCGTCCGGCTGTTTGCCGCGCGCGGCGATTCGGTCAGCTTTCTGTATGAAAAAGAGCACGAAGCCGCGCAGGCGGTCGCGCGCGAAACCGGCGCGCGGGCTATCTGCTGCGACGTGGCCAGCGAGCAGGCCGTAACGCGCGCGTTTTCCGAAATCGGCCCGGTTGACGTGCTTGTCAACAACGCCGGCGTCTGCCACTACGGCCTTATTTCGCAGATCACCCCCGACGCGTGGCGGCGGCTGTTCGCGGTAAACGTCGACGGCGCATTTTACTGCATCCGCGCGGCGCTGCCGTCGATGCTGGAAAAGCAGTCGGGCGCGATTGTGAATGTCTCTTCGATGTGGGGCCAGGTCGGCGCGTCGTGCGAGGCGGCGTACTCGGCCACGAAGGGCGCGCTCATCGCGCTGACAAAGGCCCTCGCCAAGGAGCTGGGGCCGTCGCACATCCGCGTGAACGCCGTCGCGCCGGGCGTCATCCAGACCGACATGTGTGCCTCCGTCTCGCCCGAGGTACTGGAGTTACTGCGCGAGGACACGCCCGTGGAGCGCCTCGGCTCGCCGGAGGATATCGCGCAGGCCGTTGCGTACCTGGCCGACGCCCCGTTTGTCACAGGGCAGGTGCTGGGTGTGAGCGGCGGATTTGTCATCACCTGAAGCAAAAAGTTGCCCGGATGCGTGCAATCCGGGCATTTTTGCCGCCTGTTTGTGAAGGATGCATGCATCCAAATACAAACAGGAGGTTTTTTTATGACCTTAACAGACAATCTGGGACTGTGCACCTGGGTCGAGAGTGACCCCGTCAGTCTCACGCAAATGAACGAAAATTTCACTAAGCTCGACGCCGCAGGCGGCAGGGCCATTTTCCGCGCCGACGCGGCAAACATCAATCTCGCGGGCCTGATGCTGCACAGCCATCACGCGGGTGAGGACGTCAGCTTCGCACAGAACGTCTTTCTGGGCGATCTGACGCAGATCGCGGACGCGGCGCAGTACGCCAACATCCGCTTCTCCTCCGCAGGCGCGCATATTCTGTCCACCGGCTACTCCGGCGGGACAATAAGCCCCCTGCGCACGGAGAGCGGCGCGAGCATCACCGTCTCCGGCTCTACGAGCCCCAAGAAGATCCTCACGTTCCAGCCGTCGGGCTATGGGTATCTCACAAGCATCCGAATCGACCTGTCCGGCAACATCGCGTCTACGTTTACCGACTATCTCACGCTCCGCTGCGGCGGCCAGCAGGTCGCGCAGTCGGCCGAGTATGTCAAGTCTGACACGAGTTCGGTCAACACCATCACCTACACCTTCCAGAGCACTCTGCTCGACCCGAATTGCAGCTATGACCTGTATTTCCATACGAACGCCGTCATTTTGCGCACGCTCTCCAGCGCGACGATAACCGCCTCCCCCTGCATCTACACCTCCGGCTGGCTGACCTCGCTTCCGGTGGAGCTTCCGGCGGGCTGTGCGCGCGTGCATCTGAACGTGTATACCGCAGGCGCGCCTGCCGACGTGGCCTACCGCGAGAACGGCGGCGCGTGGAAATCCAGCGCGCCGTATGACTCGCGCACGGCAAAGAGCCAGACCGGCATGACGTGCGCGCTGCGCAGCCACACCTTCGCGGTCACGGAGGAGGCCGAGCTGGAGCTGCGTTTTACCCTGCCTGCAGCCACCAGCGTCCTCTACGGCTTCAGCGCAGCGATCCTGTAACCGCCAAAAAAGGAGCCATCCAAATAGCGGGGTGTTCGTAAGACAGTTAACGGAGCGTATCGGTACAGATGCGCTCCGCTTCTTATGCCATTATGACCTATGGCGCAGTTGCAGGCAGATGCCTTGGCTCTCCCTCTGGGAGAGCTGTCACGGCTTTCGCCGTGACTGAGAGGGCCCTCTCCGCCCCCTACGGGGGCACCTCTCCCAAAGGGAGAGGCAAGTGGGGCTGCCTTATAAATTCCGGCTTGTAGATCTGTTCGGTTCCGTATTATCACAAAACAGCATAAAATACAAGAACAGCCACAGCAGTGTAGACTGCTGTGGCTGTAAACTGTCTTATGAACACCACCCGATGGATGGCTCCTTTTTTTCAGGTATTCGCCTCGGCCTTTTCCGTCGCGGCAGACAGGCGGCGGTTCTTGGCGTTGCGGAAGTTCTCCTTGATAATCGGCCCGATGGTCTGGATGAGGATGACGATGATGAGCACGAGGCCCTGGAACGTATCCTGAATATCGACGCTGAGGCCGGGGATGGAGACGATGATGAAGTTGATGGTCGTGTAGCTCAGCGCGCCGAAGATGACACCCAGCATATTGCCGCGGCCGCCGGCCATGTTGATGCCGCCCAGCACGACGGCTGCGATGGCGTACATCTCATAGCTCACGCCGGAGGATGCAGGCGTGACGTTGCCGATCTTGCACGACTGCAGAATGCTGGCAAGGCCGACAAGCAGACCCTCGATGACGAAGACGCTGATCTTGACCCAGGTGACATTGATGCCCGCCAGACGCGCGCTCTTCTCATTCGAGCCGACGGCATAGACGCTCTTGCCGTACTTGGTCTTCTTGGCGAGAACAATGAACAAAACGACAACGGCGATGAAGACGAACGTGATGTACGGGATCGAGAAGCCGCCGATGCGAAGCGAGCCTGTGCCGAACCTCATGCGCAGCCAGTCATAGGTGCTGTTATCGCTCATCATGGCAAACTGCGAGCTGGACGAGCCGCTGATGGCAGGGTCGATGGTGCGCACAACGGAGAGCGTGAGCGAGCGGTAGATGAGCTGCGTGCCGAGCGTGACGACAAAGGGCGGCATCTTTGCAAAGCCCACGAGTGCTCCGTTGATGAAACCGCACAGCGCGCCGCTGACAAGCGCGGCCAGCACCATGAGGATGGGAGAGTTCGTAACGTTGAAGACCGAGATCGTCACGGCCGTGCACAGAACCAGCGCCGAGCCGGGAGACAGGTCAATCTGCCCCGTGATGATGATAAGTGCCATGCCGAGCGCGATGGTGCCGACGATACAGGTGTTCTGGCTGCCGAGAATGGCGGCGATGTGGCTCCACTTGAAGGCGTTGCCGTTGCCCTCGATGATGATGGCGTAGACGATCATGATGATAATCATGACGAAGATGAAGCTGTAGTTGGACCAGATCTTACCGGGTGAAAATTTCTTTTTCATGGTTTATTCCTCCCCCTGAGCCGCAATGGCGTTGGTAGAATAGAGCATCACGTCGTGCTCGTTGACTTCGCTGTGGGCGAAGGTCTTTACGATTGCGCCCTCGTAGAACACGATGCAGCGGTCGGCGACCTTCTGGATCTCGGGGATCTCCAGCGTATTGATGATGACCGTCTTGCCCTGCTCGGCGAAGCCGAGGATGAGCTTGTAGATCTCGGCCTTCGCGCCGACATCGACGCCCTGCGTCGGATTGTCAAAGAGCAGCACGTCCGCGCCGGTGTTCAGCCACCGCGCCAGAAATACCTTCTGCTGGTTGCCGCCCGAGAGCGAGCCGATGCCGAGTTCCGGGCTTTCGGCCTTCACGTTCAGCGCCTGCTTCTGCTGCTCATAGCGCGCAAGCTCGTCCTTTTTGCGGATCATGGGTTTGTTGCGCGAGATGGCGTGCTCGGCCAGATAGAAATTCTCCAGAATCGTCATATCCGGCACGACAGAGTTTTCCTTGCGGTTGGCGGGCAGCATTGCCACGCCTTTTTTCATGAACTTCGCGATGCGGCCGTTCATCTTCTGATCGCCGACCTTCATATAGCCGCCCTCGATGGGAAGCGCGCCGAACATGGTCTGCATCAGCTCGCTCGAGCCGCAGCCGGCAAGGCCCGTAAAGGCGATGATCTCGCCGCGCCGGGCAGTGAGGTTGATCTTGTGGAAGCCCGTACCGGAGAAGTTGTGCAGCTCCAGCACCGTCTCGCCAAGCGCGCGCGGCTGGTACACATCGGCATCGACATAGGTCTTGCCGACCATGTCGGACGTGATGCCGTGCGGCGTGGCGTCCTTGATATCGCCCGAGGAGACAAACTCGCCGTTTCTGAGCACCGTGTAGCGGTCGGCAATGGCGAAGATTTCCGGCATCTTGTGCGAGATGAAGATGAAGGACTTGCCCTGCGCCTTCAGACTGCGCAGGATTTCAAACAGGTGGTCGATCTCGGCATTCGACAGCGCAGTCGTCGGCTCGTCGAGGATCAGCAGCTTCGCGTCGACATACAGCGCGCGGCAGATCTCCAGCAGCTGCTTCTCACTGGTTTTGAGGCTCGAGACCATCGCCGTGGGGTCGATGTCCACGCCGAGGCTCTCAAAGAGCTGCTTCGTCCGCGCGATCTGCTCCTTGTTCTTCAGGATGCCGAGCTTGTTGCGCAGCTCACGGCACAGGAAAATGTTGTCCGAGACCGTGAGGTCGTTGATGACGTTCAGCTCCTGATGCACGAAGGCGATGCCGGCCGCCTCCATCTGCGCAATCGTGGGGGTGGGGTATTTCTTTCCAAGGAAGGTAATCATACCCGCGTCGGCGGGGATGACGCCGGTCAGGATGTTCATCAGCGTGGATTTGCCGGCGCCGTTTTCGCCAAGCAGGGCGTGGATCTCGCCCTCTTCCACGGTGAAATGAATGTCATCGAGGACCTTGTTCGCACCAAAGGCCTTGGAGATGTGTTTCATTTCAAGGATCGTCATAGATGTATCTCTCCCAATACAGAGTCGTATCCGCGCAGATTCCTCGGCGGACAACGCCCGGCACGCGGGCACACGGCCTGCCGGGTCTTGTCCGCAGAGGCAACGGACACATGCAAATATACTGCCGGTTTTGGAAAGCGGATGCAGGGGCTTGCGCCCCTGCATCCGCAGCGCAAATGCGGGAGATTAGTGGCCAGTGAAGCCCTCGTACTTGTCGACGTTGTTCTTGTCAACAACCCAGGTCGGCTGATACTCGCCGCTGCCAACCTCGACGTCCCAGTTGCCAGCCAGATAATCCAGCGCGCGGTCGATGACGTCCTGCATCATCTTCGGGGAGAAGTACATGGACATCATGTCGTCGAAGTACTTCTCAGCCGTAGCGGACTGCGCAGCCTTGCCGGCGAGCACGTCGTACAGCTCCTGCATGCCGCCGATGGCGGAGATGTAGCAGTCCAGGCTCTCGAGCGTGGCCTTGGTCTCTTCGGAAGCGCCGGCCTCGAGGTAGTTCATGACGCCGAAGGTCATCTCGTCGTCCATCGAGTAGATGTACAGCTTGCCGTTGTTGGCGGCGGCAGTGGCGACGATCTCATCGAGCTTCTGCTCCATGTAGCCGTAAGCGCCGTCAGCCGACCAGTCGCAGACGTAGGAATAGCCGTTGAAGATGGCGTCGATGTCGGCCTGTGCCCAGACTTCGGTGGTCTCGTAGTCCTTGCCCTCAGCCTCGTCGTGGTACTTGACCTCGCCGCGCAGGAACTGCTCAAAGCCTTCCTGACGGCGCGAGCAGACGGTACCGTTGTCGCCGTAGAGGATGACAGCGGTGTCGCCCGGCTGCATGCCGTTCTTCTGCAGCCAGTAGGCAATACCGGCGCCGACCTGCCAGTTATCACCGGAGGCGTTCAGAATGGCGTACTTTTCGGTCGCTTCGATGATACGGTCGAAGGAGATGAAGGGGATACCTGCGGCCTGCAGCGCTTCCTGGCCGGCCTGCGCGGAATCGTCCAGCGCCATCATAACAACAACAGCGGCGTCGCCGTTGGCGATGATGGTGTTGCACTGGTCGACCTGCTCTTCACCGGAAGAGGCGGAGAAGTACGTGCCCTTGTAGGTGCCGGCCTTGGTGATCTCTTCACACTTGGCCTGTGCATAGGTACCGGCCTGTGCAGTCCAGCCATGGTCCGGGGTCGGGCCCATGACGTAGACGGTCTTGCCGTCATTCTTCTTGGCGTCGGTCTTGCCGCCACAGGCGACCAGAGCGAGAACCATAACGACAGCAAGAAGCAATGCGATGATTTTCTTCATTTTAGTTCCTCCTAAAATTTTATATAACAACCGCTTTTGCGGTCATTACCACAATTAAACCTGCACCTCGCGGCCTTCCCCGGCCGAGCGGATGCACGCGAAGACCGCCTTCATCGAGCCCAGCACTGCCTCCGCGTCGATGACGCTGGGCCGGTCTTCCAGAATGGCGCCGATGAACTCATCGATGATGCCGGAAGAGGCCTGCTGCGCGTCGTCGTTGGTCTGCATACGGTCGATCTGGTAGAAGACCTTGGTGCCGTCCTTATTGACGATCTGCAGGGAATAGGTCGGGTCCATATAGAGCTTCATGAGGCCCTTTTCGCAGAACAGGGTCGTCATATTATACTCCTCGCCGTAGCACGTCCAGCTGGTGGTGACGGTACCGGTCGCGCCGTTGGCAAAGCTCAGAACCTCGATGGAGTTGTCATCGACCTCGATGGGCGTGCCGTCGGGGAATTTCTTGTCGAGAACCGCCTGCTTGGAGTACACCGACGTGATCTCGCTGCCGACGAGGTAGCGAATGACGTCAATCTTGTGGATGCCCAGATCGGCCATTGAACCGAACGCCGCCGCGCTCTTTTTAAAGAACCACGTGTTCGCGCTCTTGTCCATGCTCCATGACTCCGGTCCGCCGTGGCCGAAAGTGGACTGGAAGGCCAGGACCTTGCCCATCTGGCCGGACTCGAGAATCTGCCTGGCCTTGACATGCGTGGGGGCCAGCCGCTGGTTCTGGCCGATCATGAGCCGCTTGCCGGCGGCCTTCGCTGCGGCGATCATCGCCTCGCAGTCCTCCAGCGTCACGGCCATCGGCTTTTCGCACAGCACGTGCTTGCCGGCCTGCAGGGCCTTGATCGCCGTAGGCGCGTGGAACGCGTTGGCCACGCACACGGAAACGGCCTCGATCTCGGGGTCGGCAATGAGCGCTTCCATCGTCTCGTAGACCTTGCCGCCGTAGACGTCGGCAAGCGCCTGCGCCCGCGCGGGGTTCAGATCAAAAAAGCCCGCAATCTCGGTATTCGGATTCAGGCCGTATTCGTGCGCGTGGCGCTGTTTCGCGATCGAACCGCAGCCGATCACACCAACTTTCATCATCATCATTCCTCCTGTTATATCGTGTTCGGCGCCGCCGAGGATTCGCGGATCTTCAGCTCGTGCGGTAAAAACACGCGCGTCCCGGCGGCGGGATTTGTCCCAATGGCGCTTAGCAGCATCTGCGTACTTTTGCGGCCCAGCTCGTAGGTGGGCTGCGAGACCGTACTCAGCAGCGGCCGGTGCATGGTGGTATATTCGATGTCGTCAAAGCCCATCACGGTCAGCTCCTGCGGCACCGCGAGGCCCATATCCTGCGCCGCGTAGATCACGCTGAGCGCCAGAATGTCGGAGATGCAGAACACGGCCGTGGGCCGGTCAGGAAGGGCCAGCAGCCGTTCGGCGCAGGCGCGGCCCGAGCAGAACGAGTACACGCGGTCGGAGCGCGTGATCCATGTAGGATCTACCTCCGCGCCAGCAGTGCGCATCGCGTCGAGATAGCCGGAAAGACGCAGCTCGGTAGAGATATGGTCGTTGTCGGCGCTCAGAATGGCGATTTTCCGGTGTCCCAGAGCCAGCAGATATTCCACCGCCTGCCGCGCAGCGACATAGTTGTCGACCGAGACCGACGGGATGGGCAGCTGCGGCACATACTCGCAGCACTGCACCAGCGGGAACCGCTCGGCATAGTCGGCCAGCCATGTATAGTGCTTCTGGCAGCCGAGAAAGATCGCGCCGTCGGCGCGGTGCATCTCGAGCATTTCCAGCATCTTCTTCTCGTTTTCGGCCTGGCCGTCGGTGTTGCAGATGAACACGCTGTAGCCGTTTTCGTGCGCCAGATCGCCGATGCCCGTCAGAATATTCGAGTAATAGGGGTTTGAAAAGTTTGGCGCGAGCGCAAGGATGACGCGCGTCTCGTTGCGCCGCAGGTTCCGCGCCGCCTGATTTGGCGTATAGTTCAGAGACTCAATGGCGGCGCGCACACGCTCGGCCGTGCCGGGCCGAACAGCGTCGGAATTATTCAGAACTCTTGAGACCGTTGCCACGGATACACCCGCGCGCGCGGCAACTTGTTCGATCGTAACCATCTGTGTGCACTCCGCGAATAAATGTAAAGGATTACATTTCTGTTTGAACCTAGTTTAGCGCAAAAAAACACAAAGGTCAATGCACATTCCCGGCGCGGCATGATTTTCGTGAATTCTCCCTAAATTTCCCGTTTTAATTTGGACATAACAACTACGCCTGCGCTGCGGGCGCGTTGCTTGACAAACGGCGCGATCCGGGCTAATCTATAATCAATCAATTTTGCGCCGTTTTTGAAAGGAGAACGCCTATGAAACTTGGACTTGTTACCGCCATTCTCGATCAGATGAATTACGAGCAGATGATGGACACGCTGTCAGATCTCGGCTTTGCCTGCGCCGAGGTGGCCTGCTGGCCGTCCGGCAAGGCCGAACGCCGCTACGCCGGCGTGAGCCATATCGACGTCGACCGTGTGCTTGAGGACGAGGCGTATGCGCAGCATATCGTTTCCTATGCAAAAGAAAAGTGCGTCGAGATCAGCTCGCTCGCCTTCTACCCCAACACCATGGACCCCGAGCCTGAAAAGCGCGCGGCCAATGTCGCGCATCTCATGACCGTCATCCGCGCCAGCGCGAAGCTGGGCGTGAACATGGTCACGACGTTTATTGGCCGCGACCAGCACAAGACGGTCGAAGAAAACCTCGAGCTGGTCAAAGAGATCTGGCCGCCCATCCTCCATCTTGCAGAAAAGCTCGGCGTGAAGATCGCCATTGAGAACTGCCCCATGCTCTTTGGCCGCGACCAGTGGCCCGCCGGACAGAACCTCATGACCTCCCCCGCCAACTGGAAAAAGGTCTTTGCGCTTCTGCCGTCTGAGAACCTCGGCATCAACTATGATCCCAGCCACTTTGTCTGGCAGATGATGGACTACATCGCGCCCATCTACGAATTCAAGGACAAGATCTTCCACGTCCACTACAAGGACATCAAGGTCTATCCCGACAAGCTGGCCCAGCACGGCATCATGGCGTACCCGCTCGACTTCATGGCGCCGAAGCTGCCGGGTCTTGGCGATGTGAACTGGAGCAAGTTTGTCTCGGCGCTGACCGATATCGGTTACGACGGATATACCTGCATCGAGGTCGAGGACCGCGCGTTCGAGGGCTCGCCCGAGGCCGTTCTGAACAGCCTGCGGCTCAGCAAGCGCTATCTTGAGCAGTTTGTCATCTGATTTTCGCCGGTGAAACCGCGCCGCTTCTGTCAGGAGGCGGCGCGGTTTTTTTAGTGGAACGTGCAGTCCAGCCCGGCGTCGAGAAAGACCTTCTGATATGCGCCAAGCTGCTCGCGGTGCAGCTGCTTGACGCCCTGCATCTCGTACGCAAGGCCCAGCTGTTCATACTTCTTCTCGCCGAACTGGTGGAACGGCAGCAGGTGCACCTCGTGCACGCCGATATCCACCAGCAGCGCGGCCATGCCGCGCGCGGCATCGAAGCTGAAATTGAACTTCGGGATGACCGGGATGCGCGCGATGAGCGGCACACCCTGTTTGACAGCATAGCGCATGTTCTCTATGATCTGGTCGTTCGGCACGCCGGTCTTTTCCAGATGCGCCTGCCGGTCAAAATGCTTCATGTCGAAAAGCAGCAGGTCGATGTTCCGGATGAACGCCGCAAAGACCTCATGCGCGGCAAAGCCCGTGGTCTCCGCCGCGCAGTGGAGCCCCGCTGCGTGCGCCTTTTTCAGAAGCGCCACGGCAAACGCATGCTGCTGCAGCACCTCGCCGCCAGAGAGCGTGATGCCGCCGCCGGATTCGTCGTAGAAGTCCTTGTCCTTGAGAACCTCGGCCATCACCTCGTCCACCGTCCACTCGCGCCCGGCGAGCTTTGCATCGCCCGTGGCGACGGCGGCCGCGCGGTTACAGTTCTGCGACTCTGGATTCGAGCACCAGCGGCAGCGCAGCGGGCAGCCGGCAAAAAACACCGTCGAGCGGATGCCGGGGCCGTCATTGATGCTGAACTTCTGGATATTGAAGATCGTGGCAGTCAGCGTGCTTTGCATCGTGTCCATCCTTTCTGCGCGTCAGATCAAAAGCTCGCTTGCGCCGATGATGCCGAAATCCTGTTTCAGCGCGGCAAAGCGGAACTCGACCGGCATTTTCACGTGATCATAGCTGTCGAACACCTCGCGCGCGCGGTCAAAGAGCGCCGGGCCCAGATTGACAAGGCCGCCGCCGAAGACGTAGAGGTTGATGTTGAGGAACTGGTACATATTAAACACCAGCACACCGAGCTGCTTTGCCATATGCTCCATCTCGGCCACGGCCAGCGGATCGCCCGCCTCGTACGCACGCAGCAGCCGTTCGCCGTTCCAGCATTCGCCGCTTTCAATGCCCGCCTGCCGTTCGCGCGCGCGCATCCGGTCGGGCAGCTGACGGCCCGCAATGTGCGACATGTAGCAGCCGCGGTTGCCGCAGCCGCACAGGAAACCCTCGTCGGGCGTGGCGAGCATGTGGCCGTTTTCGCCCGCGCAGCCGTAGGAGCCGCGGAAGAGCTGGCCGTCGATGATAATACCCGCGCCCACACCGGTACTCACAGCGCAGTAAATCATATGCCGCGCGCCGCGGCCCGCACCGCGGCGGAACTCAGCCAGCGCGGCGCAGTTGCTGTCGTTGTCCAGCACCACCTGCACGCCCAGACGGCTCTGCAGGTAGTCGCGCATGAAGAAGTTTTTGACCCGCACGATGGCCGAGGTCATGTGGATAAGGCCCTTGTCAAACTCGATAAAAGACGGCATGCACACGCCCACGCCGTGCACCTGCGCAAGCGTGAGACCGTTTTTCTCCAGCAGCGCGCCAACCGTCTCGATCATCTTGTCGCACAGTGCCGGGCCGTCGGCGTGTACGTCGGTGGGATGCTGGCAGCGGTCAAGCAGGTTGCCCGCCCGGTCAAACAGGCCGTAGGCGACCTTGGTGCCGCCGGCGTCGATGCCGATGATGTATTCTTTCATCTCTTGTTCCTTTCTGCCGGGCGCGGTTTACAGCGTCTGCTCGGTGCGCTCGATGATGTCGTCCTGCGTCTGGCGCGACAGCACGTTAAAGAACGCAGAGTAGCCCGCCACGCGGACGATCAGATCCTTGTGGTTCTCGGGATGTGCCTGCGCGTCAAGCAGCGTCGCGCGGTCGACCACGTTGTACTGCACATGGTAGCCCTTGAGGCGGTTGAAGAACGTGCGGATGAGCATTTTGAGCTTTTCCTTGTTCTCGTCGGTGGACAAAAGCGCGGGCGTGACCTTCTGGTTCAGAAGCGAGCCGCCGGTGATCTCATGCGTCGGCAGCTTCGACACGCTCTTGAAGACGGCCGTGGGGCCGCACCTATCCATCGCGTGCGCGGGCGAGCTGCCCTCAGCCAGCGGCGTTCTGGCCTTGCGGCCGTTGGGCGTGGCCATGGTGCCCATGCCCTGACCGACGTTGGCGGAGATCGACGACGTGCCGGCGTAGCGGATGCCGCCGATGGGGCCGCGGCCGAAGCGCGTGTTGTGGTACTTCTTCATCTCGTCAATGTAGCAGTTGTAGGCGTCCACGACCAGAAGGTCGGCCGCGTCGTCGTCATTGCCGTACTTGGGCGCTTCGTCAATCAGCATCTGCTGGATCTTCCGGTTCTTTTCGCTCTCGAAGTTGTCCTTGAGCGCGTCCATCAGCTCTTCGCGCGTGATTTTCTTCTGGTCGTAGACGAGCGTCTTGATCGCGGCCAGCGAGTCTGCCATGTCGGCAATGCCCACCTGCAGACCGGAGATGAAGTCATACACCGCGCCGCCTTCCTTGATGGTCTTGCCTCTTCCGATGCAGTCCTGCGTCAAAGCCGAGCACAGGATGTCGGGCACGTCGCGCTCAGAGGCCAGGTCAATGGCATTTTCCACGATGACAGAGGCTCTGGTCAGCTCGCGGATGCTCTTGTCCCACGCGGCAAACAGGTCGTCGTAGGTCTCAAAGTCCTCAAAGCCGCCGTAGTCCTTTGTAAAGCGCTTGCCCGAGGTCTGGTCAATGCCGTGGTTCATGACCATAAGCAGAATCCGGGGGAAGTTCAGGTAGCTCATGCCGGTGCAGCGGTAGCCCCACTTGCCGGGCACGGCCGTTTCCACACAGCCGATGGCGCTGTAGTTGTAGGCATCCTCCTCCTTCACGCCCTTTTCGATGAAGGACGGGATGATGATCTCGTCGTTGTTGAAGGCGGGCATGCCGGTGCCGAGCTTCATGACCTCGATGGCCTCGTCGAAGAACGGCTCGTCGATGCCGTTGAAGTAGCGCACGGTGAGGTTCGGCTGCGGCAGGCGCGTCTGCGCGACCGAGCGCAGCACCAGATACGACAGACGGTTGACGGCGCTCCTGTGGTCGGTCGTCTGACCGCCCACGGTCACGTTCTGGTACATGGGGCTGCCGGCGCTCGAGAGCGTATGCGTCTGGCTGCGAACCTTGTTGACGGTGAGCGTCTTGATCCACAGATTGTCGAGCAGCTGCACAGCCTCTTCCTCGGTGATGGCGCCCGCGTCGAGATCATGCTGCAGGTACGGATACATATACTGGTCAAACCGGCCGTAGGACAGGGAGTGTCCGTTCGACTCGATCTGCAGAATGAGCTGGATGAACCACACCGACTGCACAGCCTCGGCAAAGGTTCCGGCCGGCTCGTAGGGGACCTTCCGGCAGATGCGGCTGATCTCCAGCAGCTCGGCTTTCCGCTCGGGCGAGGCCGTTTTGGCCAGCTCCTCAGCCAGGCGGCTGAAGCGCGCGGCATAGGTCTTCACGGCCTCGATGACGACGAGCACGGCGTTATAGAACACGTACTTGTCGATGCTTCCGGGCTCGGTCAGATCGAGCTTTGCCTTCTGCTCCAGCGTGCGCTGCTCAAAGCCGCGCAGGCCCACGCGCAGAAGCTCGGGATAGTCCACGGCCAGATGCGCGTCGCCGGCGTTGAGCTTTCCCTCCATGCCGAAGAAGCCCGTCTCCATATAGACGTCGACCTCCTTGGGCAGAAGCGCGCCGCCGCGTGCGCGCAGGTTGTTGTTCTCCCAGAACGGCGCCAGCTCACGCAGCTGGCGCTTGGTTTCCTCGGTGATGTAGAACACGTCGCCGTCGCGCTTTTCAAAGAGGTCGAGCTCTTTGATGACAAATTCCATCGTATATTCCGGGAAAATGGGCGCGCAGCGCGGGCCGCAGGCCTGATTGCCGACGATCATCGTCTCGTTTTCGATGTAGATTGTCATCTTTTCCAAAATGTTTTTCAGCATCAGCGCACGCTTCATGATGGGCGGCTGGTTCTTGTTGGCCTGATACGCCTCGGTGCACAGCACGGCGCGCTCGGCGTCGATATAGGGCTTGGCGTCGAGCACCTTCTCGCGGAACGCCTTCAGTCTGGGGGTCAATTCTCCAAAATGCTGTTTATTTTCCATGGTATTCCCTCCCAAGTAAATTTCATATCCAGTTTCTTGATTGTATTCTATCACAGTTTGTTTGCAATTTCAAGAGAAACTTTTTTATTTTCGTTCGTAAGTAAATTATTTTTCATTTATTTACTCCTGCGAAAGAAAAAGCCCGGCAACGCTGCAAGCGGGGCGGCGTGAAAGCGTTCTGCGCCGCTTTTCCCCGGCAAATATCCGCCTGCGGCTGCAGCTGCGCAGGCCGGCTGCCCGGCGGAAAGCGCTGTCTTGCCGGCAAACAAAAAGAGCCGCCCGCCGGCGGCTCTTCTGCGTTTAGATGGCATATTGGCTGGTATAGATCTCGTGATAGAAGCCCTTTTTGGCAAGCAGCTGGCGGTGCGTGCCCTGCTCGACGATCGTGCCGTCGCGCACGACCAGAATGAGATCCGCATCCACGATGGTCGACAGCCGGTGCGCGATGATGAAGCACGTCTTGCCGCGCATCAGCTTGTCCATCGCCTTCTGGATGAGAAGCTCGGTACGCGTATCGACGTTTGACGTCGCCTCATCGAGAATCAAAAGCTCACTCTCGGCCAGAAGCGCACGCGCGATGGTGAGAAGCTGCTTCTGTCCGCCGGACATGCTGACGGTGTCGCTGCCGACCACGGTGTCGTAGCCGTTGGGAAGCGTGCGGATAAAGTGGTCGCAGTACGCCTCGTCGCACGCGCGAATGATTTCCTCGCGCGTGGCGTCGGGCCGGCCAAAGGCGACGTTTTCCGCAATCGTACCGCCAAAGAGCCATGTGTCCTGCAGCACCATGCCGAATTTTGCGCGCGTGGACGCGCGGGAATACCGGCTCATATCGTACCCGCCGAGCAGAATTTCGCCCGCATCCACGTCGTAAAAGCGCATGAGCAGATTCACAAGCGTCGTCTTGCCCGCGCCGGTGGGACCGACGATGGCGATGTGCTGGCCCTTTTCCACGCGCACGGAGAGGTCGCGGATGAGCGGCATATCCGGCGTATAGGAGAAGTCCACATGCCGGAATTCCACGCTGCCGTCGCCGGAGTCGGGGATGTCCTGCCCGATGGGCGCTTCCTCGTCCAGCTCCAGAAGCGTCACGATGCGCCGCGCGGCGGCTCTGGCCTGCTGCAGCGTGCTCACGCCGTTGGAGATCTGCTCGAGCGGCTCGGAGAACTGCCGCGCGAAAAGCACCACCGTCACAATGACGCTCACCGGCACATGGTGCCGCACGATGAGATAGCCGCCCAGGAGGTTGATGGCGATGTAGGCCAGCGAGTTGGAAGCCGCGATGACCGGCTGCACGATGGCCGACAGGAAGCTTGCCTTCGTCTCGGCCTTGATCTGCTCGCGGTTAATCTTCGCGTGGCGGCGGCCGCAGTCCTCCTCCAGGTTATACGCCTTCGTGGTGTCGTAGTTGGTATAGGCCTCCTCCACCACGGCGGAAAGCCTGCCGCCCTGCTTGAACATCTCATGGAAATACCGCTCCGAGCGGCCCGCGATACGCGTCGAGAGCCAGATGGACAGCGGCACGAACACGATCACCACCAGCGCCAGCAGCCAGTTTTCCAGAAACAGCATGACGGCGATGGCGGCGAGCTGCAAAAAGCCGCCCATCACGGTGTCGATGACCGTGTGCAGCGAGTTTCCGATGCGCGAAACGTCGTCCGTCATACGCGCGAGCACATCGCCCACGGGCGTGCGGTCGACGAAGCTCACGGGCAGGCGCTGGATCTTATCGGAGATCATGATGCGCAGGTTGCAGGTAAAATACCGGCTGACGGCCTTGTTCAAAAGCAGCATCTTGAGGTAGCTCACAAGCGCCCTGAGCGCATACACCGCGCCGAGCGTCAGAATGCCCGGCAGCAGCACGTCCGTCACCAGATACCCGGCCGCCTCGCGGATGGGGAAATAGTCGATGAGCGCCTGTGTAAGGCCTCCCATCAGCTTGGGGATGGCCAGCACGCAGCCGACGAGGATCAGGCTCAGCACGCACGCCAGCGCGATCTGCGGCCGGATGCTCTTCGCTCCGCGCAGCAGCGTCCACAGCTCGCGGCCGGCCGCGGTCTTTTTTCCGTTTTTCATGCCTGCTCGCCTCCTGTCTGCGAGGCGTAGATCTCGCGGTAAATGCTGCAGCGCGCGATAAGCTCGGTGTGGGTGCCGTGGTCGACAAGACGGCCGCGGTCCATCACAAAGATCTGGTCTGCGTGCATGGCGGACGTCACGCGCTGCGTGATGACGATCTGCGTCTTGCCCGCGATGGCGGCGTTCAGCGCGCGGCGCAGATTCGCCTCGGTCAGAAAGTCCAGCGCGGAGAACGAATCGTCAAAGATGTACACCGGCGCGTCCTTCAGAATCGCGCGCGCGATGCACAGCCGCTGCTTCTGCCCGCCCGAGAGGTTCTTGCCCGACTGCTCGATCTCGTGCTCCAGCCCGTCGGGCAGCGAGGCGATAAAGCCCTCCAGCTGCGCCAGCTTTGCCGCCTGCATGATCTCTGCGTCGGTCGCACCGGGGCGGCCCATGGCAATATTGTGGCGGATGGTGCCGGAGTAGACGGCCGTTTTCTGCAGCACGCAGCTGATATTTTTGCGGACGGTTTTGCGGTTTATGGTGTCGGCCGGCACGCCGTCGAAGTACACGCGCCCGGACGTGGGATTGCGGAAGCACAGAAGCATCTGCACAAGCGTACTCTTGCCGCTGCCCGTGCCGCCGATGACGGCGATTTTCTGCCCCGGCGCGATCTGCAGCGAAACATCCGAGATGGCGCATTCGTCCGCGCCTTCGTAGCGGAACGAGACATTTTCCAGCCGGATGCCGCCTGCAAACGTCATGTCCTGCTCCTCGTTGGGCTCGGGCACGCCCCGGGCCGAGAAGACCTCGCCGATGCGGTCGGCCGCAACCTTGGCCGCAGGCAGCATCACAATGGCAAAGCCCGCCATCAGAACGCCGTTGGCGATCAGCGCCACATACTGGATGAGCGCAAAAATGTCGCCGCCGGACACGTCCGACACGCCCGCCTGCATCCGCAAACCGCCCGCGTACACCATCACCAGCACTGCAACGTTCAGAATGAACACCGCCAGCGGACTGAGCAGGCCGCTGCGGACATTGGCGTTGATGATATTCTCGGCCATGACATGCGTGGCATTTGCGATCTTATCCTGCAGGTCCTGCTCCTTATTGAACGCGCGGATGACGCGGATGCCGTGCAGCCGCTCGCGCATAATGTCGTTCTGGATATCGATATATTTGTCGGATTCCCGGTGCAGTGGGTGGATGGTTTTGCCGATGGGCAGCACAATCACGAACACCAGCGGCACAAACGCCAGCAGAATGAGCGAAAGCACCACGTCCTTGCGCATCGCCAGCACCACGCCGCCGATGAGCAGCACCGGAATGGTGATGAGGCTGCCCGAGATGAGCGACGCGACCCACGAGACCGTGCCCACGTCGTGCGTCGAGCGCGTCAGAAGCGCCGCCGTGCCGAGCCCGCTGAACTCCTCAAAGCTCATGTTGTTGACGCGGGAAAACACCGCCGCGCGCAGATCGCCGTTGAAATTCGCCACGATTCCGGCGCTTAGCCTGCGCCCGGCGATGAGCGCCGCCAGCCCCACCGCCGCCACCAGCAGCATTTTGGCGCAGCAGCGCACGATATAGGCGAAATCGGCCTCGGCCACGCCGCGGTTGAGCACGTCGCTCATGATCGTCGGCAGCAGCAGGTCGCACACCGTCGCCGCCGCGACCAGCACCATCGCCGCCGCAATGCGCCACCTGTAGGGTTTTAAAAACGAAAGAATGTATTTCATGTCGGATACCTATGTGTCACAGAAGCCTCGTACAAATATTTGTTCATTGTACCACGCTTTCTTCCGTAAAGCAAGGACAATGCAGTTGAATTTTCCCGCCCGCAGCTCAACCGGCAGTTTAAAATGCCCGCAGTGTTTTCCCTTGCGTTTTTTGTTTTATTATAGCAGAGCGCGCGCGCAAAGGGAAGCGGCAGCAGATCGTCGTTTTTTGCCCGGAAAAAGCGCGCATATGTTCGAAAATGCGTGAAGAACGGCGGAAAAAGTGAAAGGACGCGTTTCCGATTTGTCATTTTTTCTTTACAATTTTGCCGTTGTGTGATACACTACCAATAGTCGCCGCGCGCGGCTGGCATGTTTTGTCTTTGCTAAGAAGGCCAAAACCGGAAATACTCTTACCAAAGAGGGATTTGAATTTGGTTAAATATATGATCGACGGCGGTTCGCCCCTGTCCGGCAGCGTGACCATCTCTGGCGCGAAGAATGCTGCGGTGGCGATGCTGCCCGCCACGCTGCTGGTAAGCGGCGTGTGCAGAATTGAAAATGTGCCGGACATCTCTGACGTCCGGCTTCTGCTTGAGATTTTGCGCGACATGGGCGCTTCGATCCGCCGTTTGTCCCGCAACACGCTTGAGCTCGACTGCTCGCGCGTGCGCAACGCCACGGCTCCGATCGAGCTGGTGCGCCGCATCCGCGCGTCGTATTACCTCATCGGCGCAGAGCTTGGCCGCTTTGGCCATGCGTGCGTGGCGATGCCGGGCGGCTGCAACTTCGGCGTGCGCCCCATCGACCAGCATATCAAGGGCTTCGAGGCTTTGGGCGCGCAGGTTGAGCAGGCGGGCGGCTATGTCTATGCCGACGCGCCTGAGGGCGGCCTCATGGGCGGGCATGTGTATCTCGACATCGTCTCCGTCGGCGCGACGATGAACATTCTGCTGGCCTCCGTGCTGGCAAACGGCACTACCGTCATTGAGAACTGCGCCAAAGAGCCGCATATCGTGGATCTGGCGAACTTTTTGAACGCCATGGGCGCAAAGATCTCCGGCGCGGGCACCGACGTCATCAAGGTGCGCGGCGTGCGTGAGCTGCGCGGCGGCGCATACTCCATCATCCCCGACCAGATCGAGGCCGGCACCTACATGACGGCTGCGGCCGCAGTGGGCGGCAGCGTCCGTGTCGAGGGCGTCATCCCCAAGCACCTCGACTGCATCACGGCCAAGCTGCGCGAAATGGGCGCGCGCGTGACCGAGTTTGACGACGCCATCCGCGTCGAATGTGACCGCCGCCTGCGCCGCGCGAACGTCAAAACGATGCCGTATCCGGGCTTCCCGACCGACATGCAGCCGCAGATCGCGGTGTGCATGGCCTTGGCTGAGGGCACGAGCCTTGTCACCGAGGGCATCTACGACAACCGC
This sequence comes from Clostridiales bacterium, assembly GCA_004555655.1. Lineage (GTDB taxonomy): Bacteria > Bacillota > Clostridia > Oscillospirales > Oscillospiraceae > CAG-170. The sequence goes on along the minus strand of SFHJ01000016.1, from coordinate 11,781 downwards.
TTCCGCTACACGGGCGAACTCAACCGCATGGGTGCGTGCATTCAGGTCGAAAGCAAGACCGCCGTCATCGACGGCGTGCGCGAGCTGCACGGCTGCGAGGTGCGCGCGTGCGATCTGCGCGCAGGCGCCGCAATGGTCATCGCGGGTCTTGCTGCCCACGGCACCACCATCATCGAAGATGCGCACTATATCGAGCGCGGCTACGAGGATATCATCGGCAAGCTTGCTGCGCTGGGCGCACATATCCGCAGAGTCGAGACATATGAGGTCGCAACCGCCGACGTGGCGGGCTGAATGAACCGTAAACGGGACCCCCGCCGGGGGTCCCATTTTTTGTCCTCTGAAAACATGCGCCGGAAAACCGCTGGCCCAAGTTTACAAATTCGTCATGCGTTCCCGCTTCGTGTGTGGTAAACTAAGGAAGAAGGAGGGCTTTTGCATGAATATTTTGTTCTTCCTCACGCCAAAGGCCATGTGTGCGCATGTCGACGCAGGCGCGACGATCCGTCAGGCAATGGAGCGGATGGAAAATTCCGGCTATACCGCGCTGCCGGTTCTGGACAAGGACGGCGGCTACTGCGGCGTCATCACCGAGGGTGACCTTCTCTGGGCGCTCAAGCGGCTGTGCGTGATGGACATGCGGCAGACGGAGAACCACTTCATTTCAGAGATCTCGCCGCGGCGCACGATTCAGCCCGTGACAGTCGACACGCGCGTGGAGGATCTTGTCTCGGTCGCGGCCGAGCAGAACTTCGTGCCCGTCATCGACGACAAAGGCGCGTTCATCGGCCTTGTCACGCGGCGCAGCATTTTGAAATACTGCCTCGAGCGGTATTTCGTATGCGTGGACGCAGCCGTGCGCTGAGCATATATTTTTTCCAGAACAGGTTTAATCTTCCGGGCGGTGGGTCATACTACCCTCGGAGGTGCAAACAATGCAAAACAACAACGAACATTCCGGTTCCAGATCGTTCCGGAAATTCTTTCAGGAAAAGGGCTACTACATAGTCCTGTTCCTGTGCATCCTTGCAGTAGGAATTTCGGGCTATATTTTTGTATCGAGCGCCGTATCCGAAAAGAATTCCCTGAATGAAGAAACGCTGTCCGTGGCCACCAACGCCACCGTCCCGTCCGCTTCCGCGCAGCAGAAATCTTCTTCCGCCGCGCAGTCCGGCAGCGGCTCCGGCGCATCCGGCTCTGCGGACAAGCCTGCCGAGCCCAGCGCGCCCGCCAGCGCAATGCAGACCGGCGACGACGCCGTGCGTGCGGCCGCCGCCTCGATCCGCGTCTGGCCCGTCACAGGGCAGACGCTCTCGGGCTACAGCATGGAAAAGCTGGCCTACAACAAGACCATGCAGGACTGGCGCACGCATGACGGCGTGGACATTCTGGCCGCGCAGGGCGCAACGGTACAGGCCGCCTGCGCCGGCACGGTGACGGCGGTGTACGACGACGAGTATCTCGGCACAACGCTGCTCATCGCGCACGACGGCGGCTATACCACGCAGTACTCGAACCTCGCGGCCATGCCCACGGTCTCGGTCGGCGACACGGTCGCGGCGGGCGACGTCATCGGCGCCGTCGGTGCAACGGCCCTTCTGGAGGCGGGCGAAGAGCCGCATCTGCATTTTTCCGTCTGTCAGAACGGCACGCCCATCGACCCGGCGGATTTCATCGACTAAGCGAAAACCAGCGGAAAACCCCAACCGGGTTTTCCGCTGGAGGCTGAGTGTATTTTTCCCGACGTACACGCCGCCGGGAAAAATAATCTACATGTCTTTCGCGCCTGCGGGCGCGAAACTCTGCGAGGCTTTTTCGACACGCTGCAGCGGAAAACTCCAACCGGGTTTTCCGCTGGTCTTATTTTGCGCAAGGCTCCCGCCGGACGTTCCGGCCCTCTGCATCCCTGCCGGAAAGGTCCCGGGCTTCTCCGGCCGTTTTTTATTCCATCGGCCTGACCTCGCGGGTCGCGCCGCTCACAAAAAACGCACCGGTATCGGTATCGATGCACCAGCCGGGCACGAAGCGCAGCGTGCCGGCGGCCGTCTCGGTATAGACGTAGCCCTGCTGGACACGGTCGATGCGGCTGCCGACCCAGCCGAGCCGGTCACGGCTTCCCAGCAGCGCAATGAGCGCGTCCGCACACGAGATGCACGCATCCTCGCTCACGCGTGTGATGTTCTCGCCGCCGGTAAAGAACGTGCCGGATATCTGCGTAAGCACGCCGCCGGTGTAGCGCAGCGTCAGCGTTTCTCCGAACACCGGCACGCCCAGAAGGCTCTGCGTGGCCGTGATCTGCTGCACATCTTCGTCCGCGTCCCCGGACGCGGACAGGCTGAACGCCTGATAGCCCATCTCGCGCAGCAGCCTTTCCGCGTGCTTCTGCACGTCGGATGTCTGCTCGCCGCCTGTCAGCGCGGCATAAAACCCGCCCGCGCGGGAAAACTCACACCGCCCGGTGGGTGCCGTGTACGCTGCGGCATAGCGCGTGGCGTCGGCCTGCAGCTGCGCGCTGCCGCCCAGAAGCGCGGCCGCAGCGGTCTGCTCGCCTCCCGCGCCGAGTTCGATGGTATAGAGCGTCACGCTCGTGGGCAGCGCCGCGCTGTCAAGCTGCACGTCATATCCCGCGTACAGCTCGGCGATCTGCGCGTGCTGGGCCTGCTCGGCCCTGGACTGCGACATGCGCAGCGGCACGACCAGCACCAGCAGGAACACCACCGTGAGCGCCAGAATCAGAATGATGAGATTTTTGATTTTCGCCCCGGACATGCGTGTTCTCCCTTCTCAACGAAAAACAGCCTCGCAGAGTTTCGCGCCAGCAGGCGCGAAATAAAATGTCGATCATTTTTTCCGGAGGCGTGTACATCGGAAAAAATACTGATCGGTCTGCAAGTGTGGAAATTGGCCGTGTTCGCCCGGCCAATTGATGCGCGCAGCAGACCGCAGCCTTTTGTCTAAAAACTCCAACGGAGTTTTTAGACAGTTTAAGAAAGCCAGCCGGCCTGCAGCGGCTGCGCCGCCGTGTCGGCATAGCTCAGGGCCAGCACCGTCCCGGCCGGGATGATCGCCGCAGCCTGCGCGGCGGGCAGCAGTGACAGCTTCTCCGCCGTGCGCGTATAGCTGCGCAGCTGTACGCGCAGCCCGGTGATCTCGCTGCCGGTAAAGCGCACCGCCGCAGCGGGCCCGGCAGACTGCTGCACGACGATGCCGCCGAGGATATAGTCAAAGCGGCATACCACGCCGTCATCGGTTTTCTCATACCCACTCAGATACAGCTGCGCTTCGCCTGTCGCGCCGTCCGTAATGCGCGCAAGCAGCGCGCGCGCCGCCTCGAGCTGCGCCAGAAGCGAGCCGTCTTCGGCGGCAAAGCGCGCAGGCGCATCCGACGCGGTCTTGAGCGTCACCTCGCCCGCAGCGGACACGCGCAGCGTGCAGTCGGTCTCAGACCAGGTGGTGTTGCCCTGCGTGTCGGTGTAGCTTGCGTCGCCGTAGGGGTTGAAGCCCAGCTCGGCGGCAAGATTGGCGGTAAAGCGCGCGTCGCACGGGTTCTCCGCGCCCGCCGCATAAACCGCCGGCAGAGACGACGGCACGAGTGAGAGCGCTTCCACGCGCGCAAAGCCGCCCGCCGCCTCAAAGGCGAAGCGGCTGCCGTCGGGCGTATAGCCCTCCAGTGCGGCCAGAAGCGTTTCGGCTGAGAGCGCCGTATCGCACACCAGCGCGGTCTGCCCCACGAGATACAGCCGCACCGTATCGCCGTCAAGCGAGAGAATGAACCAACGTGCAGGCCCGCTTTCCGCGCACGAGGCGTTCAGCCACGCGGCCAGCACGTCGGCCGTCAGCTCCGAGGAGTACGCAAACGCGGCCGACGGCGCGCGCAGCGCGTCACAGACCTTCGCATGGCTCGTCTGCTGCGGCTCTGCCGCAGAGTCCAGCGCCTGCGCCAGCAGCGCGCCAAGCGGCTCATACATGCTCTCAAGCGCCGCCGCGTCGTACACGGCGCTGCAGCGCCCGGTCTCGTTTTGTACCGAAATTGCCAGCGGCAGCGCCGCGCTGGGCGCCGGCACGGCCGTTTCCACATACGTCAGCTCTGCTTCGTTCATGCCGAACAGCCCGGCAAAGGGCTTGACGGCAGCCGCCAGCCACGGCGTGCCTGTCAGGGTTTTTACCGGCAGCGCCAGAAGCAGCAGCACCCCAATCGCGAGCGTCAGCAGCGCGATGATGATATCTTTTCCCAGCTCAATGAGCCTGCGGCGCATGGCGCTGCCTCCTTTCCGCGCAATGCTGCGTCAAACAGCGGCGGGCAGCGTGATGACCACGTCCGTGCCCTCGCCGTAGACGGAATCGATGTGAATGTCGCCCTTGTGCTGCTGCAGAATCTCGCGGGCGATGGAAAGCCCCAGACCCGTGCCGCCGGACTCGCGCGAGCGCGCCTTGTCCACGCGGTAGAACCGCTCAAACAGCCGCGGCAGATCCTTTTCCGGAATGCCGATGCCGTTGTCGGTCACGCGCACATAGACGGTTTTCTTGCCCGTACCGACGTGAATTTCAATTTTGCCGCCGTCGGGCGTGTATTTGATGGCGTTCGAGACGATATTCATGACCACCTGCTCGATGCGCTCGCGGTCGCCATTCACCTCGGGGATGTTGTCCTCGCAGGTAAACGTCATGGTGTGGTGGTGGTTCTGCTCTGCGTTCAGGCGCGCGGCCTCGTACACGTTCTGCGCGGCCTGGGCAAACGAGAAGCGGCTGATGTTCATCTCCATCTTGCCGTAGTCGATCTTACTGAGCGTGAGCAGGTCCTGCACGATGCGCGTCATGCGGTCGGCTTCATTAATGATGACGCCGAGGAAATTGGTGCGCAGCTCGCCCGGCAGCTCGTCTCCGGCGGAGACAATCGTCTCGGCGTAGGATTTGATGTTGGTCAGCGGCGTGCGCAGCTCGTGCGAGACGTTTGCCACGAATTCTCTGCGCGACTGCTCGCTCTTGCGCTGCTCGGTCACGTCATGGATGACGACCAGCACGCCGCCCTGCGTCTGATCCGAGGAAAACGGCGCCAAAAACAGCTCCAGCTCGCGCTCGCCCACGGTCTTCTGGCGCTCAATGTACTGCGGCCGCTTGAGCGTGAGCAGGGTGTCGAGCTCCGCCTCCTCGCCGAAGATCTCGTCGAACGTCGTCGTGGGGTCAAGCTGCCGCGAAAGCATCTGCGTCGCGGCGGGGTTGAAGTGGATCACGGTGCCCGCAGCCGAGAAGGCCACCACGCCGTCGGTCATGTGCAAAAAGAGCGTCGAGAGCTTGTTGCGCTCGTTCTCAGCCTCGGAGATGGTGTCCTGCAGCACCTGGGCCATGTAGTTGAAGTTGCGCGTGAGCACGCCGATCTCGTCGTTGCTTGCCGCGTCCAGCCGCTGCTCAAAATCGCCGGCCGCCACCTGTCTGGTGCCGCGTGTGAGCGCGCGCAGCGGCGTAATCAGGATCTGCGCCAGCAGAACTGACAGCACCAGGCAGATCACAAGCCCCAGCGCCAGCGCTTTGATGATGATGCCCAGAACCTCGCTCGTCAGCGCGTCGACCGTGGCCTTGGCGTCTAAAATATAGACGATGTAGCGCTGCGTGTCCGTCTCGATGGGCACGGCGAGATCCATCGTGCTGCTGCTGATCGAGCTCTCCTGCCCCACCGCGCCGTTCATGGCCGTGAGCAGGTTCGTGCTCATGCTGACCGCCTCTTCGCCGTTGGAGCTTGCCAGCACGCCGCCCGTCTCGTCCAGCACAAAGACGTTGCGGTTGGAGATATCGATGCCGAGGCCCGCCTGCGCCATCAGCAGCTCCTTCATCCGCTCGGGTGCGGCGGATTCCTGCGCGGCAATGCGCTGCAGCTGCGTGATAAACTCCGGCGAGAAGGTCTGGTTCATCTGCACATAGAATTCAGAGATGTAGAAATTGCCGACGCCGTTGATGAGAAATGCACCGACAACGCTCATCAGGGCCAGAATCAGGATGACCATGATCATGACCAGTTTCATACGAAGCGAGCGCATCTGGCCGCCTCCTTTCGCGCGAGATTATTCCGCGAAGTAGTAGCCCACGCCGCGTTTGGTCATGATGAGCGCGGGCTTGCCGGGATCGTCCTCGATCTTTTCACGCAGGCGGCGGATGGTCACGTCCACCGTGCGCATATCGCCGAAGTATTCGTAGTTCCACACCTTCTGCATCAGCTCTTCACGCGAGAAGACCACGCCGCGCGACGTGATGAGATGGTGCAGCAGGTCGTACTCCTTCTGCGTCAGATCGACGGGGACTGCGTTCTTCGTCACCGTGAATGTCACGGGGTTGACCGTCAGACCGCCCGCCGTGATGAGGCTGCCCGCGCCGGCCATTGTGCCGTAGTTAAAATTACGGCGGCGGATGTTGGCCTTGACTCTGGCCAGCAGCTCGCGCATGGAAAAGGGCTTGGTCATGTAATCGTCCGCGCCGGCCTCAAGGCCGAAGACCTTGTCGGTCTCCTCTTCTCTGGCGGTCAGCATGATGATGGGTACGGCGCTGCCGCCGTCACGAAGCGCCGTGCAGATCTCAAAGCCGTTCATCCTGGGAAGCATCACGTCCAGCAAAATGAGATCGGGGTCCTTTGTGCGCGCCAGCTCCAGACCCGTCTCGCCGTCGAGCGCCTCGAGCGTGTCATAGCCCTCGCGCACGAGGTTGAATTTGATGATATCGACGATCGCGCGCTCGTCCTCCACGATCAGGATGGTCTTTTTGGTGTTGTCCATATCCGTCACACTCCTTGACTGCCCATGCGCCGCAGCGCCTTGGGATAGTGATTTTTGAGCTGTCCGTCCGAGCCCTTGACCCAGCCGAGGCTGAGCCCGTCCACACGCACAATCGCCCAGCCCGTCTGGCTGCCGTTTATCGTCTCGCCCGCGAGATACCGGGCAATTTCCGGCGCGTTTTCGGCAAAATCCGCCGTCCGCGCCGCCGTTTTCAGCCAGAGCGCCCATGCGTGCGCCGGCTCGAAGCGGCCCTTTTTGCACGCGCCCAGCTGCAGCCCGGCGCGCAGAACCCTGAGCCCCGCGAGCCTCGGCAGCTCCTCCGGCGCAAGATATACGCTCTGCCCGAACAAAACAGGCTTACCATCGGGAATCTCCACACCAGTGTTCTTAGCAAAGTCAAGAAGCTCTTTCGGCAGCTTCGCGCCCGGCTCGATCGGTACATCCGCCGGAGCTTCGTTTCCCGCACGTCGCAGGACAGCCGCGTAATGCCCCTCGCCGCGAAGCCGGTGCGGCCAGAGGCGGAACGTGTATTCCAAATCCGGCGCAGGATTCTCCACCCACGCGGGCCTGCCGGGCGAAAACGGCGTTCCGGGAATCTGCTCCACGGAAAAATCCGGGTGCGCGCGCAAAAACGCGCTCACCGCGCCCTCGTTTTCCTCCGCTGAGAAGGTACACGTCGAATAGACGAGCCTTCCGCCCGGGCGCAGCATCTGCGCCGCGCTGTGCAGAATCTCCAGCTGCCGCGCCGCACACATCGCGGGCGTGCCGGGCGTCCATTCCTGCGCGGCAAGCGGCTCTTTGCGGAACATCCCCTCGCCCGAGCAGGGCGCATCGACGAGGATTTTGTCGAAAAAGCCGGCAAACCGCCCGGCCAGCCTTGCCGGGTTCTCGTTTAACACCAAAGCGTTTGCAATGCCCATGCGCTCAATGTTCGATGACAGGATCTGCGCGCGCTTGGCGCTGATCTCATTGCAGACAAGAAGCCCGCGCCCCGCCATCGCGGCCGCCAGCTGCGTGCTTTTGCCGCCCGGCGCGGCGCACAGATCGAGCACGCGCTCGCCCGGCTGCGCATCCAAAAGCATGGCCGGCGCCATCGCGCTCGGCTCCTGCAGGTAGTAGAGCCCCGCGTCGTGATACGCGCTAAGCCCCGGGCGCGTCTGGGCATCATAGTAATATCCATCCCTCGCCCACGGCACGGGCGAAAGCCCAAAGCGCGACAAATCGGGCGGCGCGCCGGTCTTCAGCGGATTGAGCCGCAGCGCAGTATGGCGCGGCGCATCGTAGCACGCGGCAAACGCGTCAAATTCTTCGCCCAGAAGCCGCTGCATCCGCGCGGTAAATTCTGCCGGCAGCATCTGTCCGCCTCCTTTGCACAGTTTTATCTATTATATTGTATTTTGCGCCAAATGAAAAGAAGAATCTTTTGCCGCGCGCAGCGGATGGAAAAAGCTGCCGTCCCGAGGGGACGGCAGCTGTCATTCATGCATCAGACGGTCTTTTTCCGTGATTGGACGGATCACGCGGCAGGGATTGCCCGCTGCGAAGCTGTAGGGCGGAATATCGCGCGTGACCACGCTGCCCGCGCCGATCACGCATCCGTCGCCGATCGTCACGCCGCCGCAGACCGTCACGTTGGACGCCAGCCAGCAGTCGCTGCCGATGGTGATGGGGCGGGCATACTCGATGTCGTACAGCTTGCCGTCCGGCGCGGTGCGGAAGTTGCGCTCGGCCGGCCAGAACGGGTGCACCGGCGTAACCAGCGTACAGTTGGGGCCGAACATGACGTTATCCCCGATACGCACCGGGCAGCAGTCGAGCACGGTAAAATTGTAGTTCGCGTAGCCGTTCTTTCCGAACCAGGTGAAGCAGCCGTAGTCAAAATGCACCGGCGGCTGCAGAAACAGCCCCTCGGCCGCGTTCGGCACCAGCTCGCGCGCAATCGCGCGCAGCGCCTGCTCGTCCTCCTCGTCGGTCATATTATACTGCCGCGCCAGCTTCACCGCCCGCCTGTGCAGCCGGCTCAGCTCCGGGTCTGCCGGGGAATAGAGCTGCCCGGCCAGCATTTTTTCTTTCTGTGTCATACGTCTGCTCCTGTCGTGCGCACAAGCGCCACCGCCACATCGTTCACATTCGTGCCTGTCGGCCCGGTGAAAATCAGGCCGTCCACCGCGCCCAGCGCATGGTATGCGTCATTGTTTTCCAGTGCGCCGTATGCGCTCCATCCCGCCTGCGCTAGCTCTGCCGCCGTCTCGCCGTCAACATAGCCGCCCGCCGCGTCGGTCGGGCCGTCGGTGCCGTCGCTGCCGGCGCTGAATACCGCCGCATCCAGACCCGCGATACCATCCGCCGCCGCGAGCGCCAGCTCCTGATTGCGCCCGCCCAGGCCGCTTCCCACGAGGCGCACAACCGTCTCGCCGCCCGCAAGAAACGCCAGATTCTTTCCGCTTCGTGCGTGCGTCCGCGCGATCGAGGCCAGAAAGCTCCCCGCCTCGCGGGCCTGACACGCCAGCGTGTCTGTCAAAATAACCGGTTCGTAGCCGAGCTTTTCACACGCATCCGTCGCCGCTGCGACAAGCTCGCGCACACTGCCGGTGATGTGCGTCGTCACGTTTTCCAGCGTCTTCGGCGTGGGCTGCATCAGACATTCGCGCGCATGGCGCGACAGCCGCAGGCGGTACTTTTCGCACACGGCCAGCGCCTGTTCGGCCGTGGAGGTGTCCGGATACGCCGGGCCAGAGGCGATCATGTCGAGCGGATCGCCCAAAATGTCCGACAGCACCACCGACACCACGCGCGCAGGCGCGCATGCCGCGGCAAACCTGCCGCCCTTCACGCCCGAGAGCCGCTTGCGCACGGTGTTCATCTCCACAATGTCTGCCCCGCAGGCCAGCAGCTGCGACGTGATATCCTGCAGCTCCTCCGGCGCAATCAGCGGCAGCTCAAAAAGCGCGCTGCCCCCGCCCGAGAGCAGAAACAAAACCGTGTCGTCTGCGCCCAGATCCGCAACCAGCTCCAGGGCAGCCCTTGCACCGCGGAACGAGTTCTCATCGGGCACCGGGTGGCCTGCCTCAATGCAGGTAAAATCCGCAATCGGCCCCATCGCGTGGCCGTATTTTGTGACCACTACGCCCGCGCCGATCCGCGCGCCGAGGCAGTCCGCCGCCGCCTTTGCCATCTGCCATGCGGCCTTGCCCGCCGCGACCAGCACTACCCGCCCCGTGAGCGTCTCGCGCTCCAGCGCGCGGCGCACCGCCGCATCGGGCTGCACCGCCGCAATCGCTCTGCGCACGATTTCATCCGCGTGCGCGCGTAACCGCTTATTCATAGCCGTTGGGGTTGCGGCGCTGGAAATTCCACGCGTCGCGGCACATATCCGCAAGACTGCGCTTCGCCGTCCAGCCAAGCACCTGCTGCGCCTTCGCAGGGTCGGCATAGACCGCAGCCAGATCGCCTGCACGCCGCGGCCCGATCACATACGGCACGTCAACGCCGTTGACCTCGCCAAACGTGCGCACCATCTCGAAAACGCTGCTGCCGCGCCCGGTGCCTAGGTTAAAGACCTCGCAGCCGGTGTGGCTTTCGGCGTAGCGAAGCGCAGCCAGATGCCCTTCGGCCAGATCACACACATGGATATAGTCGCGCACACCCGAGCCGTCGGGCGTATCGTAGTCGTCTCCGAAGACGGTCAGCTTTTCGCGCCGGCCGACGGCCACCTGCGTAATGTACGGCATCAGGTTGTTGGGCGTACCGTTGGGGTTTTCCCCGATCAGGCCCGATTCATGCGCGCCCACGGGATTGAAATAGCGCAGCAGCACCACGCTGAGCTGCGGGCCTGCCGCAGCCGCACTTTTTAAAATCTCCTCAATCATAAACTTCGTCCAGCCGTAGGGGTTCGAGCAGCCGCCCGTCTGTGCCGATTCCGTCAGCGGCGCAGGCTGGTCACCATAGACCGTGGCGGAGGACGAGAACACAAACTGCGTGCGGCCAAACTCGCGCATGACCTCCAGCACCGTGAGCGCCGAGTCCAGATTGTTGCGGTAGTAGCGCAATGGCTGCGCAACCGACTCGCCCACGGCCTTCAACCCCGCAAAATGCACCACGCCCGAGATCTCATGCGCGCGGAAAATGGCGCGCACCGCCTCCCGGTCGCACAGGTCAGCCTCAATAAGCGTCGGACGCACGCCGGTGATCGCTTCAATGCGGGCAAGAACCTTTGGCGAACTGTTGACAAAATTGTCGGCCAGCACGACATCAATTCCGGCCTGCAGCATACTGACGGCGGTGTGGCTACCGATGTAGCCCGCGCCGCCGGTCAATAGAATGGACATAGGGCTTCCTCCGTTCGATGGGTTTTTTTCAGTATATCACCGTTTTTGCATACGGTCAACGCGTTGTACAGAAAGCGCAGCATCTTTTCCGCGCCGGCTGTCCTGGCTTCCCGGCATGCAGAAGGCAAAAAAAGAACCGAGCCTTACGACTCGGTTCTCTATGTTGGCGTTACCTATTTTTCTGGCTAGAAGCAAGTATCGTTTTGCCGTCCGTGACATGCCGGTGGCATGTCACAGGCAAAAAAAGAACCGGGTCTTTCGACCCGGTTCTCTATGTTGGCGTTACCTATTTTCCCGGCCAGTCACCCGGCAAGTATCGTCGGCGGAAGTGAGCTTAACTTCTGTGTTCGGTATGGGAACAGGTGGACCCTCACCCCAATCAACACCAACTATTCACTTGGATACACCCTGAAAACTGAACACCAAAAAACTTAGCAAAAGAGAGGCCTGCTGTTCGAGCCTGCTACAAAACTGTAGGTCAAGCCCTCGGCTTATTAGTATCAGTCAGCTAACACCTTGCGGTGCTTACACCCCTGACCTATCAACGACATGGTCTACGTCGAGCCTTACTCCTTTTCAGGATGAGAGATCTTATCTTAGGGGGAGTTTCACGCTTAGATGCCTTCAGCGTTTATCTCGTCCAGACGTAGCTACCCAGCTATGCCCTTGGCAGGACAACTGGTGCACCAGAG
>SFHJ01000015.1 GCA_004555655.1 Clostridiales bacterium | reverse complement strand
TCACTGAGAATCCGTTTTCCTGTAAGGTCGTACGGTGCATATTCTAAACCAGATGAATGCAATGGTGCATAAATGATATCGTTGTCGAAGACAAAATGACCACTATACATTGGTTGTATTATCACCTTGCCTGTATAATTCGTAAGTCCCCAATATCCGTCCTTAAATTCAATGTAGTCTTCTAACAAGTTAATTTCATCATAAGCGGGATCGAGATAGTATGTACCATCTCGGTAGATTACTCCCCAATAATTGATGCAAACAGCAGCAAAGTTACCTTTGAAGCAAGATGCATCTGTATACTGAAAATCGATGATGACGCTATTGTTTCGATCAATCCAGCCCCAATAATTGCCTTTCTTTACAAGAGCCATATCAGATTCATCGAATTCATAAGCGCCGTCATAGGCAAAGTCAATGACAGTATTGTAGTCCTGATCGACCCAGCCATAGTATCCATTCAGTTTTGCGAGTGCCCAGCCATGACTGTCAAATGCATAGAATTCCTCAAAGTCAGGGATTGAGGGTTCAGGTGAGTCTTCATCGTATACTGGTTCCTCAATAACAGGTTCTTCAAAGCCAGCAGGCTCATCAACGGGAGCATTGTCCGGAACGTTGCTAGATTCCAGGTAGTCGTGCCAGTCCTGCTGCAGCATGGCGCAGTCATCACAAAGCGTCGCGCCGTCATTTTGACCATAGTTTTCTCCGTTGAGTGCTTTACCACAGAGATCGCAGGTTTTGGAACTGCAGCCAGACAGAATGACTGAAAGGAGAAAAAGGCAAAGCAGTAATGAAAACTTCTTTGTAAGTCTCATATTTCCCACCTTACTCTGATTACGCATTTCTCGCGATTTCTGCAGCACAATATGGGCAGAATTTCATATCCGGTTCGAGCTTTTTCCCACAGTTTGGACAGTATAATTCAGTCGCGAGTTTTGTGCCGCAGTAAGCACAGAACCGCACTTCGCCGTTTTCGGTAGTCCAGCCGCAGTTCACGCATTTGCGAACCTGCGCCTTTGGCTCGGCTGACGCTGTGCTTTCCGACGCAGCAGACTTCGGCGTGGTGGTATCATTCGCTGCTGCGGCAGCGTTTTCCGCAACAAACGAGACTACTTTGCCAGCAGTATTTTGAACAAAACTGGAGGCGGAAGACCCTGCAGATGCAAGGAACGTGTCCGACAGCTTATCACAAATCAGACATCCAGCAACACCGAGCGCCAGGGTTATATATGCAGGCGCTTCAACGGTAAATAGGCTGTCAACATATCCGTCAGTTTCAGAGCTGATAATGGCGTTGATAATAAGGGTGAAAATAAGAATCAATGCCGGAAGAAGAATTGCAAATACGAACCCTGCTTTTGAAAAATCTTCACCTTTAGCATGTGCACTGAAAAGACTGCTGATTGTAACCCAGAACAAGAATGCACCAACAATTAATAACCCATAAATAAGAAGTACGATTGCAGTTACCGGGCCACTGTCGCAATAATCTGTGAGATTAGATGCAACCTTGCCGATTTTCAGTAGCGTTGTTGAAAACGTGGAATAAAACAGGTCGACACCAAGCCATTTTGTGAAGAGAACAAGATAGATGATGAGTGCACTGACACCCAGCAAAAGAAACTGTTTGAAAGACCATGATTTATTTTCCATGACTCATTTCTCCTTAATTGAGGTCAAAGCCTGAGAAAAACGCGTCATGAATTTCGGCGCAGTCTTTACACAGTTCGTAGTTTCCATTGAAGCCCTCGTAGGCTTTTCCGGTGAAGGTTTTTCCGCAGTAGTCGCAGACGTGCTGTTCGCAGCCGGACAGAACTGCCGCAAATACCAGAAGACACAGCAGCAGCGCAAGGGGTTTTCTGAGTGAGCGGTTTTTCATTTTCTTCGTTCCTTTCTCTTTTATTTTCACCGCAGCGGCCGGGGCGTGGCCCCGGCGCCGGGTGAAAACAAAAACGCCGTGCAGGAATAGACTCCTACACAGCGATGAAAGCGAACGTCCCCCGACGCGCAGCACATGAAATACGGCAACGTCAAAACACGCCCTTGTAAAAAGGACGGCAATCGCGTATAATATCTCATGCGGTGCGGCCTGTGGCCGTTGTGTAGGTGAGTACGCACCTGCGCAGGCTTGCGGGTGTTGGCGCACCCGTAAGCTGCCGCATTTTTGTTTTCATATTCAGTATACAGTCGTTTGACAAATATTGCAAGGCTTTTCTTTGCAGCGCCCGCTTTTGGATTGAAAGCGTGGCGTTTTTGTGTTACACTGTCTGCAATACGACAAAGGAGTTTTTCCGCATGAAGCTGATGATTTTGGATGGCAACAGCATCATCAACCGCGCATTTTACGGCGTGCGGCTGCTGTCGACGAAGGACGGAATGTGCACCAACGCGATCTTCGGTTTTCTGAATATTCTGGAAAAGCTGCGCGCGGACGAGCAGCCGGACGCGCTGTGCGTGGCATTTGACCTGCACGGCCCGACATTCCGTCATGAACGCTATGACGGCTATAAGGCCACGCGCCACCCGATGCCGGACGAGCTTGCCATGCAGATGCCTGTCATGAAGGATGTTCTGCACGCGATGAACATCCCCATCTACGAGGCGCAGGGGTGGGAGGCCGACGACGTGATCGGCACTGTGGCCAGGCGCTGCGGCGAGGCCGGATGGCAGTGCGTGATCGTGACAGGCGACCGCGACAGTCTGCAGCTGGTGGATGAGCATGTCTGCGTGAAGCTGGTCACGAGCAAATCGGGCCAGACCATTACCACCAATTACACGCCGGAGCTGTTTCAGGCGGAATACGGCTTTGCGCCGCTTCACCTCATCGACCTCAAGAGCCTGATGGGCGACAGTTCGGACAATATTCCCGGCGTGGCCGGAATTGGACCTAAGACGGCCACAAATCTGCTGCTGGATTACGGCACGCTTGACGGTGTATACGAGCACCTCGGCGAGATCCGCGAGTCGGTGCGCAAAAAGCTGGAGCAGGATAAGGAGCAGGCGTATCTGTCCTACGAGCTGGCTACCATCCGGTGTGAAGCGCCAATCGAATTTGCGCCCCAGGACGCGCTGGTGCAGGAGCCTGACAACGACGCGCTGTATACGCTTTTTGTGCGGCTGGAATTTCTGCGGCTCATTGACCGCTACCACCTGCATGCGCCGAAGGCGGTCTGCGCGCCTGCCGCGCCTGTCACGGAGGCATGCCGGACGGAAGCTGTTACAGACAGCGCGCGCGCTGCTGCGCTTCTGGACGCGTATGAAGCCGCGGCGCATGTGGCGGTACTGGCGCAAAACGATCTTGAAGCGGCCGTCGTCTGCGACGGCACGCAGACGGCCATTTTTTCCCGCGGCGCGCTGGGGGAAGCGTATGACGGTGTGCTGCGGCGGTTGTTTTCCAAATCTGTCCACAAGCTCGTGCACGATGCAAAGGCGCTGATGCGCGCGCTGCTGGAAAAAAAGCTGCCGGGCGAAGGGTTTGTATTTGATGTTGCACTGGCGGCGTATCTCATTGACGCCACACAGGGCGACTACGCGCTTGAACGGCTGAGCGTAGGCTATCTGAACCGGGAACTGGAAAAACCGGAGGATGCGGCCGGGCGGCTTGTGGCCGGGGCTGCAGCTGTGTTTGCACTCTATACGCCGCTTTCTGCGCAGCTGACGCAGCTCGGCATGGACAAGCTCTATTTTGGGATCGAGCTGCCGCTGTGCGATCTGCTTGCGCGGATGGAATACACCGGCGTATTGGCCGACCAGATGGCGCTGGTTGCATTCGGCAACATGCTCTCCAGCCGTATCGCTGCCTGCGAAGAGCAGATCTACCGCTATGCCGGGCAGACGTTCAACATCAATTCTCCCAAACAGCTGGGCGAGATCCTCTTTGAAAAGCTGGGGCTGCCCGCCGTCAAAAAGACAAAGAGCGGATATTCAACGAATGCCGACGTGTTGGAAAAGCTCAAAAGCAAGCATCCCATCGTCGGGGCAATTCTGGATTTCCGGATGCTCAGCAAGCTGAAATCGACGTATGCCGACGGTCTGGTCAAAGAAATTTCGGATGACGGACGCATCCATACGACGTTCCAGAATCTTGTCACGGCCACCGGGCGGCTGTCGTCCACCGAGCCGAACCTGCAGAACATCCCGGTCAGGACCGAGCTTGGCAGCGAGATCCGCAAGATGTTCATCCCTGCCGACGGCTGTGTCTTTGTCGATGCCGATTACAGCCAGATCGAACTGCGCGTCTTGGCGCACGTGGCAAACGACAAGCACATGATCGAGGCGTTCACATCCGGTATGGATATCCACACAGCCACGGCCGCGCAGGTCTTCGGCGTGGAGCCGGATGCCGTTACGCCGCTTATGCGCCGTCACGCCAAGGCCGTCAATTTCGGCATCGTCTACGGCATCAGCGAATTCTCGCTTGCCGAGGACATCGGCGTGACGAGAAAAGAAGCCAAGGCGTATATCGAAAACTACCTGTCCAACTATTCCGGCGTCAGACGGTATATGCACGATATTGTTGAGACTGCCAAGCGTGACGGCTATGTCACCACGCTCTTTGGCCGCAGGCGCAATCTGCCGGAGCTCAAGAGCGCCAACTTTAACGTCCGCTCGTTCGGCGAGCGTGTGGCGCTCAACACACCCATTCAGGGCACGGCGGCGGACATCATCAAGCTGGCCATGCTGCGCGTGGACGAGGCGCTGAAGAAAAACAGGCTGCGCGCGAAGCTCATCTTGCAGGTGCACGACGAGCTCATCGTCGAGTGCCCCATGGAGGAGGCCGGGGCGGTGCAGCAGCTGCTGTGCGAGCAGATGCAGGGCGTGGCCGGGCTTGCGGTGCCGCTGCTGGCTGAGGCCAAGTGCGGCGCGAGCTGGTATGAGGCGAAGTGATGCAGTATCAGATTGTACCGATGGCGCCTGCGCACATTGCGCAGATTGCCGCGCTGGAAAGGCTCTGTTTCTCCGACCCGTGGCCAGAGGCGGCCATCGCACCGGAGCTTACAAATGAATTGAGCGTGTGGCTGGTCGCTGCCAGCGGTGAAACCGTGTTGGGCTACGTTGGCAGCCAGACGGTGCTGGACGAGTCCGACATGATGAACCTCGCCGTCGTGCCCGAGGCCAGGCGGCAGGGGATTGCGCGCGCGCTCATCGAAGCGCTCATGGAAGCACTGCGGAAAAAGGGGAGCGGCAGTTTGAGGCTGGAGGTGCGCGTATCCAACGCGCCAGCCATTGCACTGTATGAATCGCTGGGCTTTGCAGCCGTTGGGCGCAGGCCAAACTACTATTTCCATCCGAAAGAGGACGCCATCATCCTCAGAAAGGACATTTGCTATGAACATAATGGCGATTGAATCGTCGTGTGATGAGACGGCCGTTGCCGTTGTGCGCGACGGGCGGGAGATTCTGTCTGACTGCATCGCCTCGCAGGTGGAGCTGCACAAGCTCTATGGCGGCGTGGTGCCGGAGATTGCCTCGCGCAAGCACATCGAGGCCATCTATGGCCTTGCCGACGAGGCGCTGGAGAAGGCGCACATCACGCGTGAAGAAATTGACGCGATAGCCGTGACGTATGCGCCGGGACTGATCGGCGCGGTGCTGGTGGGCGTGAACTTTGCCAAGGCAGCGGCGTTTTCGCTCGGCGTGCCGCTCATTCCCGTGCACCATATGCGCGGACATATCGCGGCCAATTATCTGGCGTATCCGGATTTGGAGCCGCCGTTCATCTGTCTCGTCGTCTCAGGCGGACACAGCCTGATCGTTGACGTACAGGGCTATACGCAGTTCAAGATTCTCGGCACCACGCGCGACGACGCTGCGGGCGAGTGCTTTGACAAGGTCGCGCGCGTGCTGGGGATGCCGTATCCGGGCGGCGCAGCGCTGGACAAGCTGGCGCGCGGGGGCGATGAAAACAAGTATCCGCTGCCGCACACGAAGCTCAGCGGCAATCCGCTCGACATGTCGTTCTCAGGGCTCAAGACTGCCGCGCTCAATCTCATCCACACGGCGGAGCAGCGCGGAGATTCGCTCGATATTCCGTCACTGTGCGCGTCGTTTTCCAGGGCCGTGTGTGAAATGCTTGTGCCGCGCACCATCACAGCGCTGGAAGCTTCCGGCTATGGAAAGCTCGCCATTGCCGGCGGCGTGGCCGCCAACAGCCGCATCCGCGGTGCGTTTGAAGCCGCGTGTAAGCGCCTGGGTGCGCAGCTCTACCGGCCGCCACTCTCGCTCTGCGGAGACAACGGAGCAATGATCGGTGCGCAGGGCTATTATGAATTTCTTGCAGGAAAGCGCGCCGGCCAGGATCTGAACGCCTATGCCACACGCTCGATCGAAGCGGGATGAATTTCCGGAATACCGCCGTGGGCATACGCCCAAGGCGGTATTTTTGCGCAGAAAATCCTGCAAAAAAAGCGTTATGTCAATCAATTTCACACTGTCGTCCGTGAAAGTTCTTCGATTTCCTTGACTTGAAGAAACTGGGAAAAATCGGGGAAACGGCTGAAATCAAAGGAAGATTCGGCTGTGGATAAAGCTGTTGACAGTGTGAATAACTAATCGCAGCCAAAAATGAATTATGATTATGGTGAACTGTTTCTGCCGCGGTTATGAGAATCCGTGGAATTCAAAAGAAATCGCGAACCAGTTGAAATAATGCAATAACACAGGATACTCCGGAGACAGAAAGTGAAATACGGAATGAAAAAGTTCGCTCCTGCGCTTTCTTGCTTGCACGCTGCTTCCTGCAGGCAGTTCGCGGAAACAGATTCTGAAGAAGCCGGCGTGCAGACGCCGGAGGCGGAAAGAAGCATGGCCGCACCATACTATTTGCCCCGCTGCCAGGGAAGCAGCGGGGCAGTTTTTATGTAAGAAGCTTTTTCAGCAGCTCTTCGTGCGACGCACTCAGCGGCGTGAGCGGAAGCCTCGGCTCGCCGGCGTCAAAGCCGATGAGCTTCAACGCCTGTTTGACGGGAATGGGGTTCACCTCGCAGAACAGCGCGTCGATGAGCGGCATGAGCTGGCATTGCAGCTTTCCTGCCAGCGCGTAATCGCCGGATTGACACGCGCGTGCCATCTGCAGCGTCTGCCTGGGCCGGACATTGGACAAAACAGAGATCACGCCCTTCGCGCCCAGCGCCATGAGCGGCACGGTCTGGTCGTCGTTGCCAGACCAGACGAAGAGACTCTCGCCACAGCGCTCCAGCGTGCGCGCGACCTTGGCTGTGCTGCCTCCGGCCTCTTTGACACCGTTGATGTTCGGATGCTTACTCAGTTCGGCCAGCGTGCCGACAGAGATTTCCACACCTGTGCGGCTGGGTACGTTGTAGACGATGACCGGGCAGCGCACTGCGTCAGCCACCGCCAAATAGTGGCGGATCAATCCCTCCTGCGTGCATTTATTATAGTAGGGTGTGACGAGCAGGAGCGCATCAGCCCCCATAGAGTCGGCAACACGGCTCATTTCCAGACAATGAGCCGTGTTGTTTGATCCTGTGCCAGCGATGATCCTGCATCTGCCGGCAGTATATTGAATTGCGTGTGCGATGGCGCCCAGCTGCTCCTGTGCGGACATGGTGGATGCTTCGCCTGTGGTGCCGCAGACGACAACGGCGTCGACGCCGGCGGCAAGCTGGAAGTCAAGAAGCTGTTCGAGCATTGTGTAATCGACGGTACCGTTTTTGAACGGCGTGACCAGCGCTGTGGCGACGCCCTCAAAGACAGGCTGCTTCATGCAAACGCCCCTTTATGAGTTATTTTCTTGTGATATATCCTTCTGCGCACAGCAGTTCGGCAAGCAGTACCGCACCGCCGGCTGCACCGCGCAGGGTATTATGGGACAGGCAGACGAATTTGTAGTCGTACTGGGTATCCTCGCGCAGACGTCCGATGGAAACGGCCATGCCGCCTTCAAGCATACGGTCGAGCTTCGTCTGCGGACGGTCGGCCTCTTCAAAGTAGTGCAAAAACTGCTTTGGCGCGGACGGCAGATTCAGCTCCTGTGCGCGGCCGGAGAAGTTTTTCCAGCAGTCCTTGATCTCGTCAATCGACGGCTTTTCGCCTTTGAATTTCATAAAGCACGCCGCCATGTGACCGTCTGAGCAGGGCACACGCAGGCACTGGGCCGTGATGGCGGGCTCAGTGGCGTTCACGATCACGTTGCCCTCGATGTGGCCCCAGAGCTTCATCGGCTCCAGCTCGGACTTTTCTTCCTCGCCGCCAATGTACGGGATGACGTTGTCGATCATCTCAGGCCACGTCTCAAACGTCTTGCCTGCGCCGGAAATGGCCTGATACGTGCAGACCAACGCGCGGTCAAGGCCGTATTTCATCAGCGGATGCAGCGCAGGCACATAGCTCTGCAGGCTGCAGTTGGACTTGACAGCGATAAAGCCGCGCTTCGTGCCAAGACGGCGGCGCTGGGCTTCAATAATTTTGATGTGTTCGGGGTTAATCTCGGGCACGACCATCGGTACATCCGGCGTGCCGCGGTGGGCGGAATTGTTGGAGACGACCGGGCACTCGAGCTTTGCGTAGCGCTCTTCCAGCGCGCGCGTCTCATCTTTTGTCATGTTGACCGCGCAGAACACGAAATCGACCTGCGCAGCAATGGCCTCTGCGTCGGCCTCAGCGTCCATGACCACAAGGTTTGCCACGTTCTGCGGCATGGGGTCTGCCATATGCCAGCGCGTGCCGATGGCCTCGCGGTAGGTCTTACCCGCGCTATGACTGCTGGCAGCCAGAACGACCGGCTCAAACCAGGGATGCTGCGAGGTAAGCAGCGCAAAACGCTGACCGACCATGCCGGTCGCGCCGATGATGCCAACTTTGTACTTCTCCATAATCTTGCTCCATTCTGTACAGTTTTGCGGAAAAAATACGGTTGAATGTCAACCGTAAATATACTATAATAACAAGGCTATCGGTATCTTTGAAGGGAATATGTTCGCCAGCGACGTGCATATGTCCGCCAAAATTGCCACCCACATCATATCATATGCAGCGTTGACTGTCAATGTGAATATGAACAGATTTCTTCCAGTAAAAGAGGGATTTATTGTTGAAAACCCATGATTTTTACTACGATCTGCCGCCTGAGCTCATCGCGCAGACACCGCTGGAGCGGCGCGACAGCTCGCGGTTGATGACACTGGACCGCCAGACAGGTGAACTGTCGCACAGGCATTTTTACGACATTGTGGACATGCTTCGGCCGGGCGACTGCCTTGTGATGAACGACTCTCGCGTACTGCCGGCAAGGCTTCTGGGCCGTCGCGTGCCGACGGGAGGCGCGGTTGAGGTGCTGCTGCTGACCGACAAAGGCGGCGGCGTGTGGGAATGCCTGACGAAGCCCGGCCGTAAGACGCACACGGGCGCCCGGCTGTCGTTTGGAGACGGCGAGCTGACGGCCACGGTCGTGGGCGAGACGGACGGCGGCAATAAGCTGGTGCAGTTTCACTACGAGGGTATTTTCCTTGAGGTGCTTGAGCGTCTGGGCAAGATGCCGCTTCCGCCGTATATCAAAGAGGAACTGCAGGATCCTGAACGCTATCAGACCGTCTATTCGCGCGTGACGGGCTCGGCTGCCGCGCCGACTGCGGGCCTGCACTTTACGCCGGAGCTTCTTGAGAAGATTGCTGCCAAGGGCGTGAAGCTTGCGTATGTGACGCTGCATGTAGGCCTTGGTACGTTCCGGCCTGTAAAAGCGGAGGAAGTGACCGAGCATCATATGCATGCCGAGTTCTGTATGCTCTCGCAGCAGACTGCCAATCTGATCAACGAGACGAAGCGCGCTGGCGGGCGCGTGGTCTGTGTGGGCACGACCTCATGCCGGACGCTGGAGTCTCTTGCTGGTGACGGCGGCACATTTACGGAGAGCTCCGCCTGGACGGATATTTTTATCTATCCGGGCTACCAATTCAAGGCAATGGACGCGCTGATTACAAATTTCCATCTGCCGGAGAGCACGCTTGTGATGCTGGTCTCGGCCTTTGCCGGGCGTGAGCACGTGCTGCACGCGTATGAAACTGCTGTACAGGAGCGCTACCGCTTCTTCAGCTTTGGAGACGCGATGTTTATTTATTGAGACAGGAGAGACTATGTTCAAACTCATCAAAACAGAAGGCCGGGCGCGGCGAGGTGAATTTTCCTGCCCGCACGGGACGGTGCAGACGCCGGTATTCATGAACGTCGGCACGCAGGGCGCAATCAAGGGCGCGCTGAGCGCGGAGGATCTGGAACGTATCGGCACGCAGATTGAGCTGTCCAATACGTATCATCTGCATCTCAGACCCGGTGACGAGGTCGTGCGCGAGCTGGGCGGGCTGCACAAGTTTATGACGTGGAACGGGCCCATTCTGACCGACTCCGGCGGGTTTCAGGTATTTTCGCTTGCCGGTCTGCGTAAGATCAAGGAAGAGGGCGTTACATTCGCCTCGCACCTCGACGGTCACAAGATCTTCATGGGACCGGAGGAGAGTATGCGCATCCAGTCCAATCTCGGCTCGGATATCGCCATGGCCTTCGACGAGTGCGTGGAGAACCCCGCCACATATCAATACGCCAAGGCTTCGTGCGAGCGCACAGCTCGCTGGCTTGTGCGGTGCAAGGATGCGCTTGCGCGCTGCAACGCCGAGACCGGCGCCGTGAACCCCGGGCAGCAGCTCTGGGGCATCAATCAGGGCGCAACGTTTGAAGATCTTCGCGTGTGGCACATGCAGGAGATTGCAAAATTGGATCTGCCGGGCTATGCCATCGGCGGTCTGGCGGTGGGTGAGAGCACGGAGACGATGTATCACATCATTGACGTGGTCGAGCCGTATATGCCAAAGGACAGGCCGCGCTACCTCATGGGTGTGGGTACGCCATCGAACATCATCGAGGCCGTTGCGCGCGGCGTAGACTTTTTCGACTGCGTCATGCCGGCCAGAAATGCCCGCCACGGTAGGCTTTTCACGTGGTCAGGGGCGGTCAACATGAAAAACGCCAAGTATATTCGTGACGACGGCCCCATTGACCCGGAATGTGACTGCCCGGTCTGCAGGCGCTTTTCAAGGGCGTATCTGCACCACCTGTTCAAGGCCGAGGAGATGCTCGCCATGCGCCTTGCGGTTATGCATAATCTGTATTTCTACAACGAACTGACCCGGCGCATCCGTGAAAGTCTCGACGCGGGCACATTCGAAGCGTTTCGTGCGGAGTATTCGCAAAAACTCGACCGGAAGATTTGAACAGAATGAAAATAATCGGCTGATTTTTCGCCGCCTCTTGAAAAGCGCGCGTAATCCCGATATAATAAGAAAAACCAACTAACGGAGGAAAAACCATGTTCGCAATTTTTACTGAAACGGCTGCCACCGGCGCCAGCGCCATGAGCACGATTTTGATGTTTGTTGTCATCATTGCGGTCTTCTATTTCTTCATGATCCGACCGGAGAACAAACGCAAGAAGGAAGCCGACGCGATGCGCAATGCACTGAAGGTTGGCGATAATATCACCACCATTGGCGGCGTGATTGGCGATATCGTTGCAATCAAGGACAACTCCATCGTCGTCGAAACCAGCTCCGACCGCGTGCGCATCGAGTTTGCAAAGTTCGCCGTCTCGAACAACAACACGGCTGAGAAGGAAGCTGCCAAGAAGAAAGCTGCCGCCGCTGCTGCAAGACGTGAGCAGAAGGCCAACAAGAAAAAGTAATCCGCTTGATCTGCGGCCCTCCATGTCCTTTGGATATGGAGGGCTTCTTCTTTTGATTGTACCAAAGAGAAAAATCCAGCTCAGATATCTGAGCTGGATTTTATCTGTATATTTGCCGCTTTGTGCGGCAGGGTTTACTGCACGAGCTGCGCGGCGCGGTACAGCAGCGTCACGATCTGCGCGCGGGTGCACACAGCATTCGGACTGAACGTGGTGTCGGAAGTGCCGCAGGTGATTTCATTGGCGGCGGCCCATGCCACGGCGCCGACGTAATACGCGTCAGCTGCTACGTCGGTGAACGCGATCTGCGCCTGGGTCTCGGAACCCAGCGCGCGGTACAGCAGCGTCACGATCTGCGCGCGGGTGCAGGTGGCATCGGGGCTGAACGTCGTGGCGGAGGTGCCGTTGGTCACACCGTTTTCCACAGCCCAGGCCACGGCCTTGGCATAGTATGCACCTTCATCAACGTCAGCAAACTGCGTTGCGGAGGTCTCGGATTCCGGGCAGCCGGCAGCACGCCACAGGAACGTCACAGCCTGCGCGCGGGTGCAGACGCCGTCAGGGGAGAAGGTGTAGCGGCTGGTGCCGGTGGTGATGCCGTTGCGCACAGCCCAGTTGACAGCGTCATAGCAGTAGTCCAGCGTGGTCACGTCCACAAACGTGCCCGAGAGCTGTGCGTTAATGATGGGGAGCAGGACGCTCAGAACAGGATAGGCGGACAGGTCCGCTTCCTCCGCGCTGAAACGGTAGACCGGCAGGACGTTTTCTTCCTGCAGCGTCAGCGTGAACGGATCTTCGCTTTCAGCGTCCAGATAGTTCTCGACTTCACGCAGCGTCTGCAGCGCGATGGCGTACACCTGCGCCGCGATAGAGTTGGCCAGTTCCTCAGCCTTGGCACTCACAGCGTCGGGATCGGACCCGGCGAGCTTCTGCATCTGCTCGTCAACGAGCTTCTGCTGGGCAATCAGGCTGTCCTGCACGTCGGAGAAGTATGCCTTGACAACCTCGTCAACGTTGGTATCGCGGTTTTCGTTGCACAGCGTGGCCAGCTCGTCAAAGACCCAGTACATGGAATCGTAGGTGAAATCCATGGACTCATTGTGGTAGATCTCCGGCGTCTGCGTCAGCGCGGCCGTGTAGTAGGGGATAAAGATGGAGAACTCAGCTGGGCCCATGGCCTGCCACTGAATGGCGGCGATGGAGGCCGGAAGATTCTGACGGATCTGGAAGATGTGATCTTCGGCCTGATAAGCGTTGCCGATGGGGTAGTAACCGTCACCAGCGTTGTACTTCGTACCCTCGCCGCGGGCCTGCAGAACCTGAATCATCGTCTTGAGATTGATCTTGCCGTCAAGCGAAGCGGCAGGGTCAAACTGCAGCTCAAACGGGCCGGAGGCAGAAGCGCAGTCGGCATTCGGCGTAGCCGGATTGCCGCTGACCGGATCGGGATCAACCGTTGCGGCCAGCTCCGCATTCAAAACGTTCATGCCCATCCAGGCTCTGTAGGAGCTGTGTGCCGGGTAACCCTCGGAATAGGACTTTGCCACGTGGATGGAATTCTCGTTGTCCGGCTCTTCTGTGTAGTAGGAACCTGCTGCCTTGGCAACTGTAATCAAATCCCTCGATGCCACGACGTTCTCGTCCGTGACGTCGATCTGATCGAGCATCATCATGTTCGGCACAACGCTGACCTTGCCGGTATCGAGCTTGATGGCAGCATACTGATGACCGGAGACGATCTCAAAGTACCAGACCTCATTGGCGTCGGCGATGAAAATGGCGTTGCACTCGGCCGCGCCGTATTCATCGATAACCGCAGCCAGAATTTCAACGCCCTCGCGGGCGGTTCTGGCGCTCTGCAGAATAACAGAGCCCATTGCATACTCGCTGATGCCGCTGAAATACTCGAATTCGCCTTCATCCCAGCACAGCGGGTCGATAGCGGTGATCTTCTCGTTGTGATACGTAGAAACGGTGGCAGAGACGCAGACACCGCACTCGTTCATACCGGCCTCGGCGTAGGGGATCGTGTCGTCCTCGACACCCCAGACCTCTCTGACGTCACGCATGATGGAATACTGCAGCGTGTGCGCAGGGTAGGGCATGGAAAAATCGGCTTCGCCATTCCAGTTCTCCACCAGCATTTCGCCAGGCTCGTGGTCAGCGGCAGGGACCACCTCAAAGATCTTGTTGTAGCTGGGACCGAAGTCCTCGCTGCGGCCAACGTAGACCGAGCCGTCGTCCGTGACGTCGCTGCCGGCGTAGATACCTGTGCAGGCGAGGGCATTGACCGCGGCTGCAGATGCCAGCACAATCGCAAGCGTGAGCGCGGCGGCGCGACGGAACCACTTGTTTACTTTCATGTACATTTCTCCCTTCTGCTATATGTGATAGCCAGCATCCGCGCAAAAAAAGAAAAGAGAGGATGCCTGCTGGTACTTCAATATTTTAGATGCGTATTTTTAAAAAGTCTATGCTCATTTTTTCCGATTCTTTTGTAAAAACGAGGAAATAACACTGTACATTCTGCTGCGGCAGCGGCATAAACCCGGAGGACGGGCATATGGTGAAAGCAGAAGGGAGGGGATGCAGATGAAAAAAACAGGCATGAGAAAGACCGGAATGAATAAGACAAACGCAGCAAAAATGGCGCCTGCGATGGCGGCATGCCGGGGACTGGGGCTGTGCATTGTGCTGACGCTCGTGCTGTGCGCGGTATGCGCGGCACTAATTGTAAAAGGCGTACTGCCGCAGCAGTCAGATGGAATTGCCGGCAGCATCGCCGCAGCCGTGTCGGCATTCGGCGGGGCATATCTGACAGCAAAACAGGCGAAGGCGCAGAAGCTCGTGTGTTCGCTTGTGATGTGCGCGGTCTATGCGCTGGTGCTGCTGGTGGGGAACCTGCTTTTTGTCGAGGGAAGCCCGGGCGGCGCACTGCGTGTTGCGCTGCCAGTGCTGGCTGCAGGGATACTGGCTGCATTGGCCGGAAGCAGGAAGAGCACAAAACGGCCTGTACGCGGAAAATGAAGGAAGTCCTGCATGCCTTGTGAAGGTAAATATTATTTACTTTTTTGATTTTCTGCGCAGGAAATCCTGCAAATTCATTATCTGGGGCTAGAACAAAACCAAAACACCAGATATGGTGGATTTTTCCCGTTTTGAAGGGCTGACCGACCGGACTTAGTTGCTTAATTGACATAATATCATTAACATAAAATCTTGTCATAATTTACAAATTTTAAGAAAAATGCGGTTTTTCCTTGAAATCTCTGCCTGTTTGCGCTATATTAACAGCACTCGCTGGTTTCGCGTGGTAGAAATAATGCTGCATTCATAATTCCATCTTCTGCGTCGCGTTCCGGTCGTTTTCCTCGCCTATTTTATTGTTGGAAGGTTTCGGTATGTCCAGTATCATATCGAGATATGAGGAGTATCTCATTCAAGTCAAACACGCCTCGGCGAATACGGTCTCGTCTTATATGCGCGACATTCGCCAGTATGCGTCATATCTTGAAACCGTTGGCGTGGAGCTGGTGGATGCTGACCGTGACACCATCGAGGGCTATATGCATTATCTGCACGACAACGGAAAATCTGCTGCCACTGTTTCGCGGTGCCTGGCGTCGCTCAAGAGCCTGTACATGTTTGCCTTGAACGAGGATGAGATCGAAGAGAACCCTGTCCACAGCATCAAGGTAGAGAAGGCAGAGCGCAAGCTGCCGCAGATTCTGACCGGTAAGGAGGTAGAGCTGCTGCTTGAGCAGCCGCGTGTGACCGATATGAAGGGCTGCCGCGACAAGGCCATGCTTGAGGTTCTATATGCAACCGGCATCCGCGTAAGCGAGCTGATCGGCCTCAATGTTGAGGATGTGAGCCTGTCCGGCGGGTTTATCCGTTGTGAAAGCGGCGGCAAGGTGCGCATCATCCCGCTCTATCCCGAGGCGCTGGCTGCGCTGGGCGATTACATATCTGATGTACGCGGTAAGATGATCGCAAGTCCCGCCGAGCGCTCCTTGTTTGTGAACGTCTCCGGCGAGCGGATGTCTCGACAGGGCTTCTGGAAAATCATCAAATACTATCAGGAGAAGGCACAGATCAAGAAGGATATCACGCCGCATACGCTGCGGCACAGCTTTGCGGCGCATCTGCTGGAAAACGGCGCGGATCTTCGCTCAATCCAGGAGATGCTCGGCCATAGCGATATCTCTTCGACGCAGATCTATGCGCAGCTTGTCAAGCAGAATCTCAAGGCAGTCTATAATAAGTACCATCCAAAGGCATGAAGAAGCGGAACCGGCTGCTGCCGGTTCCGCTTCAGCGTGTCAAAAAAGCCTCGCAAAGTTTCGCGCACACAGGCGCGAAAGCCATATAAATCTTTTTTCCCGGCGGCGTGCACGTCGGGAAAAACACACTCCGGCCTGCTGTCGAAAAGCTCCAAAGGAGTTTTCGACAGCCTCACGCGGAGCCGGCGCTCGCCGGCTCCGCGTGACTGCTTCAGTCGTCAATGCCCGTCATGGCACGAAGCACTGTGTACTGCTGCTCATTCAGACCCTTCTTCATGGAAAGGCCCTCCATGATATCGATGTCGCTCATCATACCGCCGCGCGCGCAGATGACGCGGTTGGTTTTGCCCTCAGCCAGCGACTCGACGGCGTGATAGCCCATGCGCGTGGCCATGACACGGTCTCTGGCCGACGGCGTGCCGCCGCGCTGGATGTGGCCAAGAATGGTCACGCGCGGGTCCAGACCCAGCGTCTCATGGATGCGGCCGCCCACCTCAATGGCGCTGCCTGCGCCCTCGGCCACGACGATCATATAGTGCGTGGTGCCGTTGAGGCGCGCCTGACGGATCTTTTCGACCACATCGCGCTCAAAATCGTATGTCTTCTCCGGCACCAGAACGGCCGTTGCGCCCACGGCAAGGCCCACGTACAGCGCCAGATGGCCCGCGTTGCGGCCCATGACCTCGACCACCGAGCAGCGCTCGTGCGACTGCATGGTATCGCGCAGGCGGTCGATGGCCTCGACAGCCGTGTTGGCTGCGGTATCGAAGCCGAGAGTATAGTCGGTGCAGACGATGTCGTTGTCTATGGTGGCGGGGACACCGACAACGGAGATACCCTGCTTGGACAGCTCAACAAGGCCGCGGAACGTGCCGTCGCCGCCGATGCCGACGATGCCGTCAAGCCCCAGCAGCTTGCACACGGAGGCCGCCTTTTTCTGGCCCTCCAGCGTGCGGAATTCGTCGCTGCGGGCAGTATAGAGGATCGTTCCGCCGCGGTTGATGATATGCGCGACGCCCTTCTCATCCAGGCGCACGATATCGCCGGTGATGAGGCCGTTGTAGCCGCGGCGTACGCCGATGCACTCGATGCCGCGATGCAGCGCCGAGCGCACGACAGAGCGCACGGCGGCGTTCATGCCGGGTGCGTCGCCGCCGGAGGTCAGAACGCCGATTCGTTTGACTGCGTTTTCCATATGGGACAACTCCTTCAGAGGATGGATTTTGCTCCATTTTACTCCAAACGCCCGAAAATGTAAACAGGCCATGCGAAAGCAGAACGCTTTTTTTACAGAAAATCTTAAGATTTACATAACTTTTTTCGCGCGCACTTTTAATTGCCTGTGGAAGATGCTATACTGTATTATGGTAATTCTGGCAAAAGGGACAGGAGGCGCTGGCATTGAACAGAGCTGGACAGGTGATTGCAGAAGTGAAGAAGGCCGTTGTCGGCAAAGACCGGGTTCTTATTTGGGTGATGACGGTCATTCTGGCCAGGGGGCATATTCTGCTGGAGGATATTCCGGGCGTTGGAAAGACGACCATGGCGCTTGCGTTTTCCAGAGCGCTGGGTCTGGACTACGGCCGCGTGCAGTTTACGCCTGACGTGCTGCCGTCGGATATCACGGGATATTCCATATATGATAAACAGACCGGGCAGATGCGCTATCAGCCGGGCGCTATTCTCTGCAACCTCTTTCTGGCGGACGAGCTGAACCGCGCGACATCGCGCACCCAGTCGGCGCTTCTGGAGGCGATGGAGGAGGGGCAGGTCACAGTGGACGGCAAGAGCTACCGCATCCCGCAGCCGTTTCTGGTCTTCGCCACACAGAATCCCACGGGCGCTTCCGGCACGCAGCTGCTACCGGATTCGCAGATGGACCGGTTTACGGTGCGGCTGTCGATCGGCTATCCCGCGCCCAAGGACGAGAGGGAAATGGTGCTCGGCCGTCAGAGCGGCAACCCATTGGAGCAGGTGCAGCAGATCGTGACCCGCGAACAGCTCATGCAGATGCAGCGTGAGGCGGCGGAAGTG
This sequence comes from Clostridiales bacterium, assembly GCA_004555655.1. Classification (GTDB taxonomy): domain Bacteria; phylum Bacillota; class Clostridia; order Oscillospirales; family Oscillospiraceae; genus CAG-170. The sequence goes on along the minus strand of SFHJ01000015.1, from coordinate 18,754 downwards.
TACATCAAACCTGAGATTGTCGACTATATCGTCTCGCTCGTCGGTGCAACGCGCGCGCATCCGATGATTGCGCGTGGAGCCAGCCCGCGCGCCACGCTTTCCGTTACGGCGATGGCCAAGGCCGTGGCGTATATCCAGGGTCGGGACTATGTCGTGCCCAAGGATGTGCAGAACGTGCTGGTGCAGACGCTCTCGCACCGGCTGCTGCTTGCACCGGAGGCTGACGCCAAGGCCATTACGGCCGAACAGCTGCTTGAGGGAATCCTCGCGCAGACAAGCGCGCCGCGTCTGTAAGGCCATGGTGCTGAACAGAGTCTTATACGCCGTCGCGCTTGTGGGCGCGCTGGTGTTTCATACGTATTATACGGGCTGGTTTTCCTGGTATCTGCTGGTGCTGGCTGTATGTCTGCCGGTGTTTTCGCTGATCTGCAGCCTGCCGGCGATGCGGCGTCTGCGGCTGCAGCCGCAGATGGATACCTGCTGCGTGCGCGGTTCGAAGGCGCAGCTGGTCTTTCAAAATGCGGGCCGGTCTTTTATGCCTACGCCCGTCTACCGCTTTGTGATCACGCGTACCGACGAGCTGACCGGCGAGCAGACGCGTCTGCGCCTGCAGTTGGCCGCGCGTGGAAGCTGCGTGGTACAGGTGCCGAGCGCACACTGCGGCAGCTACCATTACGCGCTGTCAAAGGGCAGGGTATACGACTATCTGGGGCTGTTTGCGCTGCCGCTGCGGCTGCCAACGCTTGGCGCGTGCGCGGTGCTGCCCGAGGCGAAGCAGCCGGTGCAGCTGCCGAATCTCAGCCAGTTCCAGTCACGTTCGTACCGGCCGAAGTACGGCGGCGGCTTTTCGGAGATGCATGAGCTGCGTGAATATCAGCCGGGCGACCAGATGCGCGACGTGCACTGGAAGCTGTCGGCCAAGACGGAGGCGCTCATTGTACGCGAGCCGCTTGAGCCAAACCGCGGGCAGGTGGTAATCTCGCTCGACTGGGCGGGCAGCCGCGCGGAACTTGACAGTACGCTGGACATCCTGCTATGGCTGTCCGGCTGGCTCATCGGGCGTGAGGTGCGACACGAGGTCTGCTGGATCGACCCGGCCAGTTTTGAACCACAGAGCAGAACGATTGCTACATCAGACGAGTTGAACGAGCTTGTCAAAACGCTCTTGCGCACACGCCTGCGCGAAGCGACGCCATCGATTGCGGGCAGGAGCTTTCCGCGTGCTGACTGGCGTTACCACATCCATCCGGAGCTGAACACGCAGGAGGTGGCGGCGACATGAACGGCATAAAAAAGAGCTTTGCGCCGTTTCTGACGGCGTTTGCATGCGCGGCGGCAGTCTCCGTTGGCGCGGTGTTCTGCGTCGTTACGGCCTTTGACGTGCCTGTGACAAGCTGGCTTCTGATCGGATGCCTGATTGGCCTGAGCGCCGTGTTTGCATTTTTATGTGGCTGCAGGCGCGGGTGGATCGGTCTGATTGTAATTGCGCTGGCTGCCGCTGGAGCGGCCTACTATTACCGCCTTTCGCTCTTTGCCTCAGTCAGCGTGGCCGTTGAGGCCGTCACAAGGGTCTACGCATCTGCATTTGAAAGCCTGCAGACCGTAACGCTGCTGCACACCGTCCCTGGCGCTACGGGCACGGCGTTCTTTGCCGCGTTCGGCGCGCTGCCGTCGCTCATCACGGCGTGGACGGTGCGCGGACAGAATACGCTGTGGCTGGCGGCGGTGTGCGGCATTTTGCCGCTGGTCATGTGCCTGATTATTTTGCAGAGTGTACCGTCCGCGTGGGCGGTCCTGCTGCTTGTGGGCGCACTGGCATTGCTGCTTCTTACGCAGCAGCTCAGACGAGCCAACGCCCGCGCAGGCGGCATGCTGGCGTTGCGGATGTTCCTGCCGCTGGCTGTTTTGATGCTTGGCCTGTACGCGGCCTTTCCGCAGAGCGGCTATGCGCGCAGCGCGTGGTCTGATTCCCTGCGGCCGAAGGTCAACGAGATTGCGGATAAGCTGACGATCTTCCGCGCGAATGAGACGACGGGGCAGGTGCAGTTTGTCTCGCCCTTTTCGCCCAGTACACTTGGCGGGCGCGTATGGGATTCGAGCGTCAAAAAAGCGGATCTGGGCCGCGTCGGCCCGCAGCGCCTGTCCGGCCAGCATGTCATGCGTGTCTATTCCGATACAGCGCAGACATATTACCTGCGTGCATGCTCGCTGGGGGTGTACGGAGACAATCAATGGCTGGCGGTCGATGAAAGCAGCTACGCACTGACAGAGACCCCGGGCGATGTATTTCTGGTACGCGGCAGCTATGAAGAAAAGCAGGTGCGCATTGAGACGGACATGAAATCGTCTGTGTACTACACGCCCTATATGCTGACAGAGCTGCCGGAAAACGCGGAGCCCATCCGCGATGCGTATGTGAAAAACCCGCTGCAGGAAACGCAGTACTGCATGAACTGGGCAGCAAATTACATGCAGACCGGGCCAAATGCAGCAACAGAAGGGGAGTACCGCGCCTTTGTCTACGAGGTGTATACGCAAATTCCGGACGAACTGAAAGAGGTAATCGCAGAATACCTGCCAGTAACATCGTATTCCCTGGATGGCCTGTCTGCACTGAATCTGTGCGCCGTTGTGAAAACGATCGTGCAGGATGGAAAAACATATAACCTGAATACGCCGCGTGTGCCGGAAGGAGAGGACTTTGTTGCCTGGTTCCTGAAAGAAAGTGACACCGGCTACTGCGTGCACTTTGCCACAGCTGCGGCGGTGCTGCTGCGCTATTACGGTGTGCCCGCGCGTTATGTGACGGGTTATCTCGTGGACGCGAACGCAGGCGAGTGGACGGATGTGACGCAGGACGACGCGCACGCATGGGTGGAGTATTATAACGATGAATTTGGCTGGGTTGTTTTTGACCCCACGCCCGCTGCGCCGGATGTGACAGATGAGCCGGATGAACCGGCTGAACCGGCTGAACCGGAAACGCAGCAGAACGGCGGAATGTCAGAAACACCAGAAAAGGAAAATTCAGAATCTGAAACAGATAAAACATCCAATATAGCTGTAAATATTGATAAAAATCCAAATAATTACGGAAATAATGATGGGGAAAATGATCAGACGCAGCAGACGCGTTCTGCGTCCGGGTGGCTTCTGGCGCTCGTCTGGTGCCTGCTTGGATTGGCGGCTGTTTTGTTCGGTTGGCGAATGATTGTGTTGTCCGCCAGAGCAGTCAGTTTCACGCGCGGCTCGACTAACCGCCGCGCTGTGCACTATTACCGGCATATTGCGCTGCTGGCGCGTCTGGGTAAAACGGAGGTTCCGGAAGAGCTGGAACAGCTTGCACAGAAGGCGCGCTTCAGCCAGCACAAGCTGACCGACGATGAACTGGAACAATTTGCACAGTACGCCGATTCGCTGACGCAGACGCTTGTGCAGCAGGCGGCGCCGGTACGACGCGTCATCTACCGGATGCTCTATGTGTTGCAGTGAAAAGGTAAACTGTTTTGCGCGCGCCTGAGCATCAGGCGCGCGCAGACTTAGAATGCTATGATTCCTGAAAGAATTGCATGGCTGCTGAGGGCGGCGGCGCAGGACAGGAGAGGAGCATGTCCGGGATGCGCGACAGAAAACCATATTGTGAGCCCCAGGAATTCTCTTCGGCTCTTCTATGGAACGAACGCAACAAAATAAAAATTTTGTTGCGTTCAGAGCGGATATGTGCTATGATAGATGAAAGATGAATGGCAAAGGAAGCATGACAAAGCCGTTCATCGCCTGTGGCACCGCTCTGCCGGGCTTCGGGCGGGATTTACAGGAGTTGATTTGTTATGGCGCTCTATCAGGAATGTCCGCAGGTCCTGCGGGAGTTTCTGTCGTATCATGAAAATATCAAGGGTCAGTCGAAGCGTACGGTGGCCGAATACTATTTGGATCTGCGCATGTTTTTGCGCTTTGTGAAGCTGATGCGCGACGAAATGCCGTATGACACGCCGCTCGACGAGATCTCAATTAAAGACGTGGGTCTGGATTTTGTGGCCAGCGTCAGCGCAACGGAAGTATTTGATTTTCTGTCGTATCTTGCCAATGACCGTGTCCCACGTGAGCGTGTCCCGGATGAACCCGGCATCGGCTCGGCTGCGCGTGCGCGAAAGCTGTCGGCGATCAAATCGTTTTACAATTATCTGAATGTCAGCACCAAACAGATCTCGAACGACCCGGTCAAGGACATCGAATTTCCGCGCATCCGCAAGAGCCTGCCGAAATATCTGACGCTTGAGGAATCCAAGGCGCTGCTGCAGTCGGTGTCCGGGCCGAATCAGGCGCGTGATTTTGCAATCCTGATGATCTTTCTGAACTGCGGCATCCGCCGGTCGGAGCTGGTTGGACTGAATCTCACGGACGTGTATGAGGACCGCCTGCGCGTTGTCGGCAAAGGAAACAAAGAGCGCGTTGTCTATATGGGTACCTCCTGCCGCAAGGCAATCGACAATTATCTCGTCGAACGCAACAAAATCGTGCTCTCGGACAATCGCGCGCTCTTCGGCTCGCGCGATAAAAACCGCATCAGCGTCTCGGCCGTCCACCGGCTCGTAAAAAAGCATCTTCTCGAAGCCGGACTCGACTCCACGCAGTTTTCGGCGCATAAGCTGCGCCACACCGCCGCGACGCTGATGCTCTCAAACGGCGTGGATCTGAAGACGCTTCAGGAGGTTCTGGGCCATGAAAACCTCAACACCACGCAGATTTACACCCACATCGAAAGCACTGAGCTCAAAATCGCCGCCGAGGCCAATCCCCTCTCCAAGCTCAAGATCGATTGAAAAGGCTGCCCTGTCGGGCAGCCTTTTTGCGTGCTTCGTGGAATTGTCCAAATAGTGGGACGAGAAAGCGCGCAGCATGAACAAAGACCCGCGAGAAAAGTCGGATGGAAACTGTATGCTTTGCTAATTGCGCCAAGGAAGCATATCCGCTATAATAGGTAGTACCTTTTAAAGGTATTACCTATTTTTACTGAGGTGAACCGCATGAGCAGTCAGCCCAGTCAGGCCAAGACTATCCGTGACCAGCTCCTTGCCGCCATGCGCACAGGCGAATACGCGGGCTGTGAACGGCTCCCAAGAGAAAGTGTGCTGTCAGAGCGGCTCGGCATCAGCCGCACGCAACTGCGCGATATCCTTTCCTCGCTCGAGCGCGAGGGCTTCATCACCCGCCTGCAAGGCGTTGGAACCATCATCAACCGCCATGTGCTCAGTGCGCGCACGCGCGTGGATATCGAGGTGGAATTCCTAGACATGATCCGACAGAATGGCTATCAGGCGGACGTGGCGTTCGTCCGGGTGTCCGAGGATACCGCGGGCGAAAAGATCGCCGCCCGGCTGCAGGTTCCCGAGGGTACGCCTGTTATCCGCATTGCGCGGCTGTGTACGGCCGATGGCCGCCCCGCCATCTATTGTGAGGATATCATCGAAAAGGCGCTTGCCAGGGGCGAATATACCATCAAGGATTTTAAGCTGCCCATCTTCCACTTTTTGCAGCAGTTCTGCTCCGTCGCGCCGTATATGGACCTGACGGACGTGCGCGCCGTGGTGGCCGATGCGCGGCTGGCGGAGATATTTCAGATTTCGGTGGGCTCGCCGCTTCTCAACATGGACGAGGTGGACTATGACGTGGACGGCAGGCCGGTACTCTGCTCCGATGAATACTTTGCCGACGGCATCTTCCGCCACACTGTGATGCGAAAAAAACTGTAAGGAGTGCGAACATGAAAAAAGTTGCCATTATCATGGGATCGGATTCCGACTGGCCCGTTGTCAAGGCTGCCTGCGCCCAGCTGCGCGCGTTCGATATCCCGTTTGAGACCCACATTCTCAGCGCCCACCGCACCCCCGCAGCCGCTGCGGAATTTGCTGCAAACGCCAGAGCAGACGGCTTCGGCGTACTCATCTGCGCGGCCGGCATGGCGGCGCATCTGGCAGGCGCGTTTGCTGCCAATACTACCCTGCCTGTCATCGGCGTCCCTATGAAGGGCGGCACGATGGACGGGCTTGACGCGCTGCTCGCCACCGTGCAGATGCCCGGCGGCATTCCCGTGGCCACGGTCGCTTTGAACGGCGCGAAAAACGCTGCTGTACTGGCAGCGCAGATTCTGGCCGTTGAGGACGCCGGCCTGGCTGCGAAGCTGGACGCGCAGCGTGAGGAGATGGCCGCGCAGATCGCGGAAAAAGAGGCCCGCCTGCAGGCGGAGCTCGCCGCACTTTAAGATTCGTTCAACGAAATCACGTTCATTTTTTCATCATTTATCGTTTCAGGAGGACAAGCACATGAAAAAGCTAGAGCAGATTTACGAAGGCAAGGCTAAGAAGGTCTACGCCACGGATGACCCCACGCTCGTCATCGTCGACTACAAGGATGACGCAACGGCGCTGGACGGCCTGAAAAAAGGCACCATCGCAGGCAAGGGCGTTATCAACAACCAGATGACGAACCGTCTGATGGCCAGAATGGAGAAAGCCGGTATCCCGACGCACTTTGTCGAGGAGCTCTCCGAGCGCGAAACGCTGGTAAAAAAGGTCTCGATCGTTCCGCTGGAAGTTATCATCCGCAATATCTCCGCCGGTCACTTCGCCTCCCGTTACGGTGTGGAGGAAGGCATTGTGTTCGACGAGCCCACCATTGAGTTCTCCTATAAGAATGATGATTTGCACGACCCGCTGCTCAACGAATATCACGCGCTGGCGCTGAAGCTCGCCACCCACGAGGAAATCGATCTGATCAAGAAGTACTCCTTTGCCGTCAACGACGTGCTCAAGGCGTTCTGGGCGGGCTGCGGCGTGACACTGGTCGATTTCAAGCTGGAGTTTGGTAAGACTGCTGACGGCCAGATCGTGCTGGCCGACGAGATCAGCCCCGACACCTGCCGCCTGTGGGACAGCAAGACCCATGAGAAGCTGGACAAGGACCGCTTCCGCCGCGACATGGGCGGCGTTGAGGATGCGTACGCCGAGATCATGAAGCGCCTTCTGGATCATGATGCAAACTGAGTACAGGTCTGCTCCGGACGGCCTTGGCGCGCAGGCCGTCCCGACCGCTTCCCTTCCGCGCCACATCCATGAGGAATGCGGCGTCTTTGGCGTTTGCTCCGCCGCGAGCACCGATGTGGGCTCGCTGGCCTACTATGCGCTCTATGCCCTGCAGCACCGCGGCCAGGAGAGCGCGGGCATCGTTGTCAATGACGACGGTGTGTTCCGCTCCTGGCGGGACGTCGGCCTTGTCGGCGAGGTCTTCCCGCCCGAACGGCTGCGCTCGCTCGGCAAAGGAAACATCGCCGTGGGCCACGTGCGCTATGGCACGACGGGCTCTGACAACAAGCGCAACGTCCAGCCGATTCTTGTCAACCACTACAAGGGCCGCATGGCGCTGGCGCACAACGGCAATCTGACGAACTCACATGAGCTGCGGCAGGAGCTCGAGAGCAAGGGCTCAATCTTTCATACCACTACGGACTCCGAGGTCATCGCTTACATCATCGTGCAGGAGCGGCTGAAGACCGGCTCCATCGAGGCGGCTGTATCTGCGGCCATGGACCGCATCACCGGCGCTTACTCGCTCGTGATCTCGTCTCCCGGTAAGCTCATCGCCGTGCGTGACCCGCATGGCTTCCGCCCGCTTTGTATGGGCAGGCTCAAAGATGGCAGTGTGGTGTTCGCCTCCGAGTCCTGCGCGCTCGACGCCATCGGTGCCCATTTTGAGCGCGACATCCTGCCCGGCGAGATCGTCGTGGCCGACAGAGCCGGCGTCAAATCCGATGTCAGCCACTGCGGCAAGGCGCCCCGGAAGCTGTGCGTGTTTGAGTTCATCTATTTTGCACGTCCGGACTCTGTCATTGACGGCTCCAGCGTTCATATCGCCCGGCAGCGTGCAGGCGCGTTTCTCGCGCTCGAGCATCCCGTACAGGCGGATATCGTCATCGGCGTGCCGGATTCCGGACTTGACGCGGCGATGGGTTATTCGCGCCAGAGTGGTATCCCTTACGGCATCGGGTTCATCAAAAACAAGTATATCGGCCGCACCTTTATCTCCCCTACCCAGACCATGCGCGAAAATGAGGTCAGCATCAAGCTCAACCCTGTCCGCTCGGTGGTGGAGGGTAAGCGGGTCGTTCTGATCGACGACTCCATTGTCCGCGGCACGACCTGCCGCCGCACGATCGACCTGCTGCGCAAAGCCGGGGCAAAAGAGATCCACATGCGCGTCAGCGCACCGCCGTTTGTCTCTGAATGCTACTACGGAACGGACATCGACGATAAAAACAAGCTCATTGCCAACCAGCACACAACGCAGGAGATCGCCGGGATCATCGGCGCGGACTCGCTGGGCTATCTCAGCCTGCACGACGTGGTGAAGCTGGCCGACAATACCGAATCCGGCTTCTGCACCGCCTGCTTTGGCGGTGGATATCCCACCGAGATCCCGCACGACGGCGGCAAGGACCGGTTTGAATGTAAAATCAGTGAAAGGAAGAAGTAAGACCATGCGTAGTTTTTCCGACAGCTACCGCGAAGCCGGTGTGAACATTGAAGCCGGTTATGAGGGCGTCAGGCTGATGAAAAAGCACGTCGCCCGCACCATGATCCCCGGCGTTGTGTCTGATATCGGCGGCTTTGGCGGGCTGTTCGCTCCGCAGCTTTCCGGTATGACCGAGCCTGTTCTGGCCTCGGGCACTGACGGTGTTGGCACCAAGATCCGCATCGCGCAGCTCATGGACAAGCATGACACCGTCGGCATCGACTGCGTCGCCATGTGCGTCAACGACATCATCTGCTGCGGCGCAAAGCCCCTGTTCTTTCTGGACTATATTGCAATCGGCAAAAATGTACCTGAAAAGGTCGCCGCGCTTGTCTCCGGCGTGGCAGAGGGCTGCGTGCAGTCCGGCTGCGCGCTCATCGGCGGCGAGACGGCCGAGCATCCTGGCATGATGGCGGAGGACGATTATGATCTGGCCGGTTTCTCGGTCGGCGTCGTAGACAAGCCCAAGGTGATCGACCACAGCACGATGTGCTCCGGTGACGTGATTCTGGCGCTGCCGTCGAGCGGCATCCACTCCAACGGCTACTCTCTGGTGCGCAAGGTCTTTGACGTAGAGCATGCCGATCTGTCCGCATACTGCGCGGAACTCGGCTGTACGCTGGGCGAGGCGCTGCTCACGCCTACCAGCATCTATGTAAAACCGGTTCTTCGCTGCATGGAGTCTGTGACTGTCAAAGGCGTGAGCCACATCACGGGCGGCGGCTTCTTTGAAAATATCCCCCGCTGCCTGCCTGACGGTCTGATGGCAAAGATTGAAAAGGCCGCCGTTAAGACGCAGCCGATCTTCCACATGCTGCAGCGGCTCGGCGGTATCTCCGAGCACGACATGTTCAACACCTACAACATGGGCGTCGGCATGGCCGTGATCGTGGCAAAAGAGGACGTGGACAAGGCGATTGCCGCGCTTGGCTGCGGCGCGTATGTCATCGGTGAAATCGCCGAAGGCGGAGAACGGGTGACGCTATGCTGAAAAAAGCGCGGATTGCCGTGTTTGTCTCCGGCGGCGGCACCAATCTCGAGGCGCTTCTGTGCGCGCAGGAGGCGGGAAACATCCCCAACGGAGAGATCGTATTGGTTGTATCCAGCAGTGAAAGCGCCTATGCGCTGACACGAGCGGCCAACCACGGCGTACCCGGCGCTGCCATCAACAAAACGGACATGACGCAGGAAGCATTTGAGGCCCGCCTGTCGGAAAAGCTTGCAGAATACTGCATCGACATGATTGTTCTGGCCGGATTTCTTTCTATCTTATCAGAGGCCTTTGTCAGGCAGTGGCCGGAGCGCATCATCAATATTCATCCCTCGCTCATCCCCTCGTTCTGCGGCAAGGGCATGTATGGCCTGAAGGTACACGAAGCTGCACTGGCGCGCGGCGTGAGGCTCACGGGCGCGACCGTGCATCTGGTGAATGAAATCCCTGACGGCGGCCGCATTTTGCTGCAGAAGGGTGTAGAAATCCTCCCCGGCGACACGCCGCAGGTTCTGCAAAGACGCGTTATGGAGCAGGCGGAGTGGATTTTGCTGCCGCAGGCCACGCAGCTGCTTGCCAAACAAATTGTTCAAGAAAAGGAGCACGCATGATGAACGTCTATGAGAACGGTTCTCTGAGTGAAAAACTCGCCTCCAATCCCTATCCCGGCCGCGGTATCGTGCTGGGAGAGTCCTCCGACGGGAGATATTCCGTCGCGGCCTACTTCATCATGGGCCGCAGCGTCAACAGCCGCAACCGCGTCTTTTTGCCTGAGCCGGACGGCATCCGCACCGAGGCGTTCGATCCGTCCAAGCTGGCTGATCCCAGCCTTATCATCTACCATCCCGTGCGCGCGCTGGGCCGCAGCCTGATCGTCACCAACGGAGACCAGACTGACACCATCCGCGACTATCTGGAGCAGGGCCTTTCGATGGAGCAGGCGCTGCGCACCCGCGAATTTGAGCCGGACGGCCCGAACTGGACGCCGCGCATCTCCGGCCTTCTCTGCGCGGACGGCAGCTACAAGCTGTCGATCCTGAAATCCGCCGACGCAGCCGGCTCTGCCTGCGCGCGGCAGTTCTTTGAATATCCCGCGCTGCCGGGTGTGGGCCATTTCCTGCACACCTATGTCACGGACGGCAACCCCATCCCCACCTTCTGCGGCGAGCCGGAGCGCGTCGCCATTGCGGGCGGTATCGACGCATTTACCACTCAGTTGTGGGATAATCTGAACGAGGACAACAAAATCTCTCTTTTTGTGCGCTTTACCGATTTGCAGACGGGCGAATATGCACAGCGCATTGTGAACAGACATCAATAAAAAAGGAGCGGCGTTATGAACGAACTGGAACTCAAATACGGCTGCAATCCCAACCAGAAGCCCTCGCGCATCTTTATGAAAGATGGTGCGGAGCTCCCCATTGCGGTTCTGAACGGCAAGCCCGGCTACATCAATTTTCTTGACGCGCTGAACTCCTGGCAGCTCGTGCGTGAGCTGAAAGCTGCTACCGGCCTGCCTGCAGCGGCTTCTTTCAAGCACGTCTCCCCTGCCGGTGCGGCCGTTGGCCTGCCGCTGAGCGATGTGGACAGAAAAATCTACTTTGTACCGGAGGACGCAGAGCTGAGCGCAATCGCCTGTGCCTATATCCGTGCACGCGGCGCCGACCGGCTGTGCTCCTACGGCGACTGGGCTGCGCTCAGCGACGTCTGCGACAAGGCGACCGCCCTGTATCTCAAGGATGAGGTCTCCGACGGCGTTATCGCCCCGGGCTATACCGACGAAGCGCTTGAGATTCTCAGAACAAAGAAAAAGGGTGGCTATAACGTCGTTCAGATCGATCCTGAATACGTTCCCGCACCGCAGGAATATAAAGATGTGTTCGGCGTCACCTTCCAGCAGGGCCGGAACAATTTTGAGATCAACGAGGCGCTGCTTTCAAACATCGTCACCGAGAATCACGAGCTTCCCCAGCAGGCAAAGATCGACATGATCGTCTCGCTCATCACGCTCAAGTACACCCAGTCCAACTCCGTCTGCTACGTCAAAAACGGCCAGGCCATCGGCGTGGGCGCGGGCCAGCAGAGCCGCATCCACTGCACCCGTCTTGCCGGCCAGAAGGCGGACAACTGGTATCTGCGCCAGCATCCCAAGGTGCTGGGCCTGCAGTTTTTGGACAACATCCGCCGTCCCGACCGTGACAACGCCATCGACGTCTATCTCTCGGATGAGTACGAGGACGTTCTGGCTGACGGCGTCTGGCAAAGCACCTTCAAGGTGAAGCCCGAGGTTTTGAGTATGGAGGAAAAGAAGGCGTGGATTGCCACGCAGTCGGGCGTGACGGTCGGCTCCGATGCGTTCTTCCCCTTCGGCGACAACGTTGAGCGAGCCAGAAAGTCGGGCGTGCAGTACATTGCAGAGCCGGGCGGCAGCATCCGCGATGATCATGTCATCGCCACTGCCAACAAGTACGGCATCACCATGTGCTTTACGGGCATGCGGCTATTCCACCACTGAGAACCGACAAGGAGGCAGCATCATGAATTTACTTGTTGTCGGCGGCGGTGGGCGCGAGCACGCCATTATCAAAAAGCTGAAAGAAAACCCAACGGTTCAGACCATCTACGCGTTGCCCGGCAACGGCGGCATCGCGCAGGACGCGGTCTGCGTACCCGAGATCGGTGCGAAGGATATCCCAGCCATCGTCGCGTTTGCAAAGTCACATGACATTGACTTTGCCGTTGTCGCGCCGGACGATCCGCTGGCGCTTGGCTGCGTGGACCGGCTGCACGAGGCCGGTATCGCCTGCTTCGGCCCTGATGCCAGGGCTGCGCGTATCGAATCCAGCAAGGTATTCTCCAAGAACCTGATGAAAAAATACGGCATCCCCACCGCCAGATACGAGGTGTTCAGCGACGCGGACGCGGCGCTTGCGTACCTGCAGACCGTCGGCTTCCCGATTGTGCTCAAGGCAGACGGTCTGGCGCTCGGCAAGGGCGTTCTGATCGCGCAGAACCTGCACGAGGCGCAGGATGCGGTGAAAACCATCATGCAGGACAAGGCCTTTGGCGATGCCGGCAGCGAGATCGTCATTGAAGAATTTCTCACTGGTCCCGAGGTCAGCGTGCTGGCATTTACCGACGGCAGTGCCATCCGCCCCATGATCTCGTCCATGGACCACAAACGTGCCGGGGACAGTGACACCGGCCTCAATACCGGCGGTATGGGCACCGTGGCCCCCAACCCCTATTACACCGCAGAAATCGCGCAGGTCTGCATGGACACCATCTTCCTTCCGACGCTTGCAGCCATGCGTAAAGAGGGCTGCCGTTTCAAGGGCTGTTTGTACTTTGGCCTGATGCTCACGCCCGATGGCCCGAAGGTCATCGAGTATAACTGCCGCTTCGGCGACCCCGAGACGCAGGTTGTACTGCCGCTGCTGAAAACCGATCTTTTGACGGTAATGCAGGCGGTCGAGAACGAGACGCTGGCAGAGCTCCAGGTTGAATGGTCCGATGGCGCTGCTGCCTGCGTCATTCTGGCGTCCGGCGGCTATCCCAGCCACTACGAAAAGGGCAAGCCAATCACCTTTCCCGCGTCCACGCCCGAAAATGTGACCGTCTACCACGCGGGCGACAAACTGCAGGGCGGCAAGCTCGTCACAAGCGGCGGCCGTGTGCTGGGCATTTCCGCGACTGCACCCACGCTGCAGACGGCGCTGGCGGACGCGTATGAGGCTGCTGAAACCATTACCTTTGACGGGAAATTCATGCGCCGCGACATCGGCCGCCGCGCGCTGGCGGCAATGGAGGAACGATAAATGGTACGACGCGTATATGTAGAAAAAAAGCAGGGCTTGCGGCAGGAGGCCGCGAGCCTGCTTGGCGAGCTGCGCTCTTTGCTGGGTCTTACGAACCTGACCGGCCTGCGGCTTATCAACCGCTATGACGTTGAGGGCCTCGACGAAGAGACCTTCCGCCGGGCGGTGCAGACCGTGTTTTCTGAGCCGCAGGTGGATAACGCCACTGCGGCGCTTCCCGCAGGCGACGATGTGGCGTTTGCGGTGGAATACCTGCCCGGCCAGTTTGACCAGCGCGCAGGCTCCGCCCGCGCCTGTATCCAGCTGATGACGCAGGGCGAGCGTCCCAACGTCCGTACGGCAAAGGTCTACCTGCTCTCCGGCGAGATCACGGCCGCCGACGTTGCGGTCATCAAGCATTATCTCATCAACCCTGTCGAGGCCCGCGAGGCGTCTTTGGAAGAGGTACAGACGCTGCAGCTGAGCTATGACGTTCCCACTGCCGTAAAGACCGTCACCGGCTTTACCCGGCTGGACGAGGCTGGCCTTGCTGCGCTGCTCGACGAGCTGGGGCTTGCCATGGATCTGGATGATCTTAAGTTCCTGCAGGCGCACTTCCGCGACGGTGAGCACCGGGACCCCACCATCACCGAGGTGCGCGTGGTCGATACCTACTGGTCTGACCACTGCCGCCATACCACATTCTCCACGCACATCGACAACGTGGAGATTCTGGACGAAGAAACAAGCGCCGCCTATGAGCGCTATCTTGCCGCCCGTGTCGAGGTCTATGGCGAAGAAAAGGCATCTGTGCGTCCGCAGACGCTCATGGATCTGGCCACCATCGGCGCAAAGACGCTCAAAAAGCGCGGACTTCTCAAGAATCTCGACGAGAGCGAGGAGATCAACGCCTGCTCCATTCACGTCAGCGCCACTGTTGACGGCGAGGCGCAGGACTGGCTCCTTATGTTCAAGAACGAGACGCACAACCATCCCACCGAGATTGAACCCTTCGGCGGCGCGGCCACCTGTATTGGCGGCTGCATTCGCGATCCGCTCTCCGGCCGCGCGTATGTCTATCAGGCCATGCGCGTGACGGGCTGCGGCGATCCGCGCACGCCGGTATCGGAAACAATCCCCGGCAAGCTGCCCCAGCGCAAGCTGGCGCAGACGGCTGCCGCCGGTTACTCCTCTTACGGCAATCAGATCGGCCTTGCCACCGGTCAGGTGTCCGAAATCTATCATCCCGGCTACGTCGCCAAGCATCTTGAGGTCGGCGCAGTCGTCGGCGCAGCCCCGGCAGAAAACGTTGTGCGTGAGCGTCCGGCGCCCGGTGATGTTGTGATTCTGCTTGGCGGCCGCACGGGCCGCGACGGCATCGGCGGCGCGACCGGTTCTTCCAAGAGCCACAACCAGAAATCGCTCAGCACCATGGCCTCCGAGGTGCAAAAGGGCAACGCCCCCGAGGAACGCAAGATCCAGCGTCTGTTCCGTGACAGAAATGTGACCCGCATGATCAAGCGCTGCAACGATTTTGGCGCGGGCGGCGTCTGTGTCGCCATCGGCGAGCTGGCAGACGGTCTGCAGATCGATCTGGACAAGGTGCGCAAAAAGTACGAGGGTCTGGACGGCACCGAGCTTGCGATCTCCGAATCGCAGGAACGCATGGCCGTGGTCGTCGCGCCGGAACACGCCGGCGCGTTCATCAAGGCCGCCGCGCAGGAAAACCTCGAGGCATATCAGGTGGCCGTGGTCACCGAAAGCCCCCGTATGGTTATGCACTGGAACGGCGCGACCATCGTGGATATCAGCCGTGCGTTCTTAAACACCAATGGCGCGGACAAGCACACTACCGTCAGCGTGCCTGCGCAGAATCGGCCGCTGGATTTTATCGGCGAGGGTAACCTTCGCAGTGTCGCTGCGAGCCTGAAATCTGCCTCGCGCCGCGGCCTTTCCGAGCGATTTGACGCCAGTGTCGGCGCGGGCTCGGTGCTCATGCCATTTGGCGGCAAGACGCAGCGCACGCCTACGCAGGCGATGGCCGCGCTGCTGCCGGTGCTGCCCGGTCAGAAGACCGAGGACTGCTCCGTCATGGCATGGGGCTTTGATCCCGACTGGATGAGCTGCGACGCCTATACCGGCGCCCAGGCCAGCGTCATCACGTCAGTAGCCAAGCTGGTGGCCTCGGGCTGCGACTACCGAAAGGCGTATCTTACGTTCCAGGAATACTTCGAAAAGCTGCGCGATGAGCCGCAGCGCTGGGGCAAGCCTTTCTCGGCGCTGCTCGGCGCGCTGGATGCGCAGCTCGCGCTGGAGATTGCCGCCATCGGCGGCAAGGACTCCATGTCCGGTTCCTTCCTCGACATGGATGTGCCGCCTACGCTCATCTCCTTTGCCATCTCCCCTGCCAAAGCTTGCGAAGTTCTGTCTCCGGAGTTTAAAGAGGCAGGACATTCTGTCTATCTCTTTGGCAGCACATCCTTTGGCGACTATGCCGCCTGCCGCAGGAACTGGGAGCAGTTCCACGCCCTGTGCGCCAAAGGCAAGGTCAAGGCCGCCTGGGCCGTGGAAAACGGCGTGGCCGAGGCCGTTATGAATATGTCTTTCGGTAACCGCATTGGCTTCTCATCTGATTGCGTGCAGGGCGCGCCGTGGTACGGCCCCTGCCCCGGCATGATCGTGGCGGAGTTGACGGAAGACGTACCCTTCGGCACGCGCATTGGCCGCACCACCGAAGAACCGGTTATCACCATCGCATCGGACAGCGCCTCCATCGACGAGCTGCTTTGCCTCAATGAGGGCGTTCTGGAGAGCGTGTACCCCAACCGCACCGCCGCGGTCTGTGAACCTGTCCCTGTGCTCTCGGCGCCTGCTGCCGGTTTTGCTGCTCCGAAGGTTGCAGCGGCAAAGCCCAAGGTGCTCATCCCCGTCTTCCCCGGCACCAACTGCGAATATGACAGTGCCCGCGCCGTCATGCTCGCAGGCCTTGCACCAGAGATCTTCGTCATCAACAACCAGTCTGCGCAGGGTGTGGCGGATTCCGCCGCGCGCTTTGCCAGGGCTGCAGAAGACAGTCAGATCATCTTCATTCCCGGCGGCTTCTCCGGCGGCGACGAGCCGGATGGGTCCGGCAAGTTCATCACCGCGTTCTTCCGCAACCCTGCGGTAAAGGACGCGACGATGGAGCTGCTCAAAAACCGCGACGGGCTGATGCTCGGCATCTGCAACGGCTTCCAGGCGCTTATCAAGCTGGGGCTTGTGCCCTACGGCGAGATCATCGACACCGATGAAGCCTGCCCCACGCTGAGCTACAACGTCATTGGCCGCCACCAGTCGCGCATCGTCCGCACGCGCGTGGCCTCCAACCGTTCGCCGTGGCTCAGTAAGGTACAGGTGGGCGATATCGTAAACGTCCCGATTTCTCATGGCGAGGGTCGGTTCCTCTGCTCGGCCGGTCTTCTGGAAAAACTGGCGGAAAATGGCCAGATCGCTACGCAGTACGTTGATTTGAGCGGCGCGCCCAGTATGGACGTGGACTTTAACCCCAACGGCTCCGTCTGGGCCATCGAGGGCATCGTGTCTCCTGACGGGCGCATCCTTGGCAAGATGGGCCATTCCGAGCGAATCGGCCCGGAACTCTACCGCAACGTCCCTGGCGAGTACGACCTGCACCTGTTTGACGCAGCCAGAGACTACTTCAGCCTGTAAGCACTGCGCAAAACGAATTTGAAAATCTTTGAAACGAGGTGGCCTCATGGCATACTATTTTACGGAACCCTCCCATACCTTCAGCGAATACCTGCTGGTGCCCGGTTACTCCTCTGCCGCGTGCATCCCCGCGAACGTCTCGCTCAAGACCCCTGTTGTGAAGTTCAAAAAGGGCGAGCAGTGCCCGCTTACCATGAACGTGCCCATGGTCTCCGCCGTCATGCAGTCTGTCTCCGGCGAGAAGATGGGCATCGGTCTGGCGAAAGAGGGCGGCATTGCGTTTATCTACGTCTCGCAGCCCATCGAGCAGCAGGCGGAGATGGTGCGCAAGGTCAAAAATTATAAGGCCGGTTTCGTCACGAGCGATTCCAACCTGCGCCTGAACGACACACTGGCGGATGTGCTGGCGCTCAAAGAGCGTACCGGCCACTCCACCATGGCCGTGACCGACGACGGCAGCGGTACAGGGAAGCTCCTGGGCATCGTCACCAGCCGCGACTACCGCATCAGCCGGATGGAGCTGTCTGTCCCGGTTTCTGCGTTCATGACTCCCGTGGAGAAGGTCATCTCCGCACCAGAGGGCACCAGCCTGAAAACCGCGAACGACATCATCTGGGAGCACAAGCTCAACGCCCTTCCCATCGTCTCCCCGGATGGGCATCTGGTCTCGTTCGTATTCCGCAAGGACTATGACGCACACAAGAGCAACCCCCTGGAGCTTCTGGATGACCAGAAACGCTATGTGGTGGGCGCGGGTATCAACACCCGGGACTACGCCGAACGCGTACCTGCGCTGGTCGAGGCGGGCGCAGACGTGCTGGTCATCGACTCGTCCGAGGGCTATTCTGAATGGCAGGCCCGGACGCTCAAATGGATTCGCGACCACTACGGCGACACGGTCAAGGTCGGCGCGGGCAACGTGGTTGACGGCGAGGGCTTCCGATTCCTGGCGGACGCCGGCGCAGACTTTGTCAAAATCGGCATCGGCGGCGGCTCCATCTGCATCACCCGCGAGACAAAGGGCATCGGCCGCGGGCAGGCGACGGCTGTCATCGACGTGGCTGCCGAGCGCGACCGCTATTTTGAGGAGACCGGGATGTATGTGCCTATCTGCGCCGACGGCGGTATCGTGCAGGACTACCACATCACGCTGGCGCTGGCCATGGGTGCGGACTTCTGCATGCTGGGCCGCTACTTCTCCCGCTTTGATGAGTCGCCCACGAGCAAGGTCCTCATCGGCGGCAGCTATATGAAAGAATACTGGGGCGAAGGCAGCGCCCGCGCGCGCAACTGGCAGCGCTATGACCTCGGCGGCGCGGCGAAGCTGAGCTTCGAAGAGGGCGTCGACTCCTACGTCCCCTACGCAGGTGCGCTGGCTGACGGCATGGCTACCACACTTGCCAAGGTGCGTTCGACCATGTGCAACTGCGGCGCGCTGACAATCCCCGAGCTGCGCGAGAAGGCCAAGCTGACGCTGGTTTCCTCCGTCTCCATCGTCGAAGGCGGCGCGCATGACGTGCTGCTCAAAGATACCACGAATAGCGGAAGTCAGAGACGCTGATCTCTACAGAACATATAAATCCGGCGCGGCCAGTGAAGTGAACCCCAAAAGTTAGACATTTTTTGAATTAAGCGGCCTGAAGGGTCTGATATCTGTGTTGAGCAGGTGTCAGGCCCTTCAGTTTAAGCT
>SFHJ01000045.1 GCA_004555655.1 Clostridiales bacterium | reverse complement strand
AAGTGTGCAGGCTGTCCGCCTTTGGCGGACAGCTCGTGCGCGCAGCAGGCCGCGGACTGTTGTCGAAAAACTCCAAAGGAGTTTTTCGACAGCCTCAAAACGCCTGTCCATCCGGACAGGCGTTTTGCTTTTCTTATTCCGCCACGTAGGGCAGCAGAGCGATGTGACGCGCGCGCTTGATCGCAACCGTCAGCTGGCGCTGATGGGCGGCGCAGGTACCGGTCGTGCGGCGGGGCAGGATCTTGCCGCGCTCAGACAGGTAACGACGCAGCTTCGCGGTGTCTTTGAAATCGATGTGCGCAACCTTGTCGACGCAGAAGGAGCAGACCTTCTTGCGCTTACGCGGATGGACACGGTCGTTCGCCATTGCCATAGTGAATCCTCCTATCTCAGTATGTGGAATCGTTCAAGTTCAGAACGGAAGCTCGGAATCGTCGTCTTCGAGCATGGAGAAGCCGGACGCAGCAGGTGCCTGCGGCGCAGGCTGCTGATACGGCTGCGGCGCGGCGTAGCTGGGCGTCTGGTCAAAGCCGGCGGGAGCAGACGCGCCGTCGCGCTTGCTGTCGCCGAAGTAGACGTTGTCGGCCACGACCTCTGCCGAGCGGCGCTTGTTGCCGTCCTTGTCGGTCCAGTTGCGGATCTGCAGCCGGCCGGAGACGATGGCCATGCGCCCCTTGGTGAAATACCGGCTGACGAACTCAGCGGTATTGCGCCATGCGACGATGTCGACGAAATCGGTTTCCTTTTCCGCGCCCTGTGCCGCGTAATCGCGGTCAACAGCCAGCGTGAAAGATGCGACCGCGACGCCGCTGCCGGTACGGCGCAGCTCGGGATCGCGCGTCAGGCGGCCCATGAGAACAATGTGGTTCAGCATGCGATAGCCTCCTTACTCTTCAACAGCCACGATGATCGAGCGCAGGATGCCTTCCGTGATCTTAAAGACACGGTCGAGTTCCGCGGGCATGTCGGGCTTGACGTCGCAGGTCATGTAGACGTAGTAGCCTTCGGTCAGGTCGTTGATCGGGTAGGCCAGACGGCGCTTGCCCCATTCGTCAACACTGGTCAAAGTACCGTGCGCCTCCACGATGCCCTTGAACTTCTCCACGAGAGCGGCGATGCCTTCTTCACCCTGCGCGGGATCGATGACATAGAGGACCTCGTACTTTGCGGAAAGTTTTGCCATGATGTTGCACCTCCTTTTGGACGTATGGCCGCCGGTCGCGCCGGCGGCAAGGATATACCTGTTACACAGGCCAAAATATTATACCCGGATTTCGAATATTTGTCAATCAAAACTTTGGTTTTTTTCGTCAATATCCAGGGCTTTCTTCTCAAAAGCGCCGCACCTGCAGCGCGGTCGGAAAAAACACACTGCGGCCTGCACACCTGCAGGCCGCAGACCACTGTCGAAACGCTCCAGACGGAGCTTTCCGGCAGCCTCAGGCCCCGCCATGCGGGGCACCTTTCAATGCGTCTCGTTATACTGTTGGATGCCCAGCGCCAGAAGATCCATCGCCCGCTCGAGCGCGTGCTGCTCCTTGACGTAGGCGATGCGGATCTCGTTGCGTCCGCGTTCACGCGACTGGTAGAACCCGCCGCCCGCAGCGAACATGACCGTGTCGCCGTTGTCGTCAAATTCCTCCAGCAGCCACCGCTGGAACTTCTCCGCGTCGTCGATGGGCAGCGCCGCCATCAGATAGAACGCGCCCTTGGGGCACTGGCACACCACGCCGGGAATCCCGGCCAGCTTTCTCACCACGGTATCGCGGCGGCGCTTGTACTCCGCGCGCACGGCCTCGAAATATTCCGGCCCGACGGAATACAGCGCGGCGGCCGCAATCTGGTCGAGCGTGGCGACCGACAGCCGCGCCTGGCAGTACTTGAGCGCCTGCGCCATCAGCTCGCGGTTGCGGCTGACGATGCAGCCCACGCGCGCGCCGCAGGCCGAAAAGCGCTTGGACACGGAGTCGATGAGCACGACGTGCTCCTCCCCGCCCGGCAGCTGCGCGAACGAGGCAAGCGGCTCGTCGGAATAGACAAATTCACGGTAGACCTCGTCGGCGATCAGGAAGAGGTCATGCTGCACGCATATCTCGAGGATCATCTGCATCTCGTCGCGCGTGAGCACCGTGCCGGTGGGGTTGCCGGGGTTCGTGATGAGGATGGCGCGCGTGTGCGGGTTGATGGCCGCTTCGATCTTCGCGCGGTCGGCGTAGAAATAGCCGTCGGCGGGGCTGGTGTGCAGCGGATGGATCGACGCGCCGGTGCTGGAAATAAACGTGTTGTAATTGGAATAGAAGGGCTCGGCCAGGATGATCTCGTCGCCGTCGTCGAGAATACAGTTGCACACGAACTGCAGCGCCTCGCTGCCGCCGGTGGTGATGAGTACGTCGTCGGCCGTGATCGAAACGCCGATCTTTTTGTAGTAGCGGACAATGGCATCGATCAGCTCCGGAAGGCCGGGCGAGGGCGCGTAGGCCAGCACCGGCTGGTGGAACTTGCGGATGGCCTCAAAGAACGCGGGCGGCGTCTCAACGTCCGGCTGGCCGATGTTCAGGTGATAGATTGTCTTGCCGGCAGCCGCCGCCGCAACCGCATAGGGGTGGAATTTCCGCATCGGGGACTGAAAGCAGCGCTGAACCTTGGAAGAATATTTCATAACCGTCCTCTCCTTTTGATAGACCAACCAGCAGCTCAAAACGCCCCGCAGCCTCATGCGCGCCCGGCATCCTTCGCCGGGGCAAGCGGTATGGCGCCCGCTTCAGCGGGGCGGTGTTTGTTTTTTCCTTGGAACGTATGATAGCACACTGCTGCGAAAAAGGGAAGTTCCATTTTTCACGTAGGGGTATATGAAATACGATGTAGTACGCCGGAAATTATCCGTGCGCGGCACCGCCTGCCTGCAGCTGGTTGACCCAGCGGCGGCTGCGGAACACCCACAGCGAGATGGCCAGGCGCACGCACTCCTCGAGTGAAAGTATGAAATACACCTGCGCGACCGGCAGCTTCCACCACAGCGCCGCCATGAGCCCCAGCGGCACGCCGAACAGCCACGTCCCGGTCAGATCAATCCACATGACGAGCCGCGTTCTGCCGCCGCTGCGCAAGATGCCGCCGCCCAGAATCATGTTTAGCACCTTTACCGGCGCGATGCAGGCGTAGGCCGCGAGAATCTGCGCGGTCATCGCGCGGATCTCATCCGAGACTTCATAGATGCGCACGTAGAGGCCCCTTGTCATGAGCAGCGCGGCCGACAGGGCCAGCGCGCCCGTCAGGCCATAGAGCATGAGCCGCCTGCTTTCCCGGCAGGCGTCCTCCTCCCGCCGCTCGCCCAGGCGTGTGCCGATGATCACGCCCGCCGCCTGCGCAAGGCCCGACATCGCGCCGATCATCAGGCTCTGGATGGGATTCGTCAGCGTCATGGCCGCGCACGCGTCCGTGCCCAGATGGCCGTAGATGGCGGCGTAGACGTTCTCGCCCAGACTCCAGAGAAATTCGCAGCTCAGAACCGGCAGCAGCATCGCGCAGTACTGCCGCGTGTTGAAGCGCACGGTGCACGCGCCCGCCCTTTTCTGCCCGCCGCGCCCGTAAAGCGCCAGCAGCACCAGAAGGTTCAGCCCCTGTGACGCCGCCGTGGCAGCGGCAGCGCCCCGCACGCCCATGGGCGCGAAGCCGAAATGCCCGAAGATGAGCGCGTAGTTGCCCAGCGTGTTGCACACGGCGGCGGCCAGCGCCGCGCAGAGCGGCAGCTTCGCCCGGCCGGTGCAGCGCATCAGCGCGGAGAGCATTGAGCTTGCCGCCAGCGGCAAAAACGTGGCGCTCACGATGCGAAGATAGCCCGCCGCCTCGGATACCGTGGCCGCGTCGCGGGAATACAGCCCCATGAGCTGCGCGGGAAACACGAGGCTCACGAGCGTAAAGCCCGCCGCCAGCACGAGCGAAAGCGCCAGATTCACGCGGAAGCTCCGCCGCACCTCAGCCGCGTCGTTCTGGCCCAGGTACTGCGAGAGCATGATGCCCGCCACGGTGGCAATCGCGCCGACGATGACGCTGTAGATCGAGCAAAATTTGCCCGCCAGCCCCACCGCCGCCACGCGCACGCCGCCGAGCTGGCCGAGCATGATCTGATCAATAACCGAGAACGACGACTGCAGCAGACACTGCAGCGTGACGGGGACGGCGATGGCGCACACCGTGCGGAAAAAGCCGCGCTGCGTCCGCTTCATGCCCTTACCCCCGTGCGGCCAGCAGCTGCCGCTCGATGTCTTTGTCGGGCCAGTAGCCCCACGATTCTACGATTTTTCCGCCTTCAACGCGGAAATTTTCCAGCGCTTCAAACGTGATGCGCGCGCCGGTGGGCGCCACGCCCATACACTCGCCCGTGTGCACACCAGAAAAGCGCACACGCGCGGCGACCATGCCGTTTTCCGCAAAGCTGTCGAGCATCTCGGCGGTAAAGCCGGAAAACTGCTGGGCCACCAGCTGCAAGATCCCGACGGCGTCACGGTTGCTGCGCGCGGCAGCCGGGCTGTGGTCAAAATAGTCGTCTGCCATGCACTGCAGGACGAAATCGTAATCCTGATCGGTGTAGCCCGCCTGAAAAAAGCGCGCGACGAGTTGTTTTGGCGTCATAAGAATGCCTCCTGAGAAAAAGTTTGCCGGCACCCTCATGATAGGCCGAAACGGCCCGCAAGTCAAAAGTTAAACGCATAACCACGCACAAAATCCAGCCGCAAAGATTGTGAAAACCGCACAACTTCTGCATGCTGACGCAAAACCCTCAACAAAAAAACCGCCCTACAGGGCGGTTTTTTTGCGTTTCCTGCGCAGCTCACGGAAAAAGTCACTGAGCAGCGCGCCGCACTCGTCCGCCAGTACGCCGCCCGTCATCTCCGGCTGGCGGCAGCCGGGCAGGCGCAGGAGATTCACGAGCGAGCCGCACGCGCCCGCTTTTTCATCGCGCGCACCGAAGACCACGCGCGGGATCTGCGCGTTCAAAATCGCGCCCGCGCACATGGGGCAGGGCTCGAGCGTGACATACAGCGTGCACTGCCACAGCCGCCAGCCGCCCAGCGCGCCGCAGGCCTCGGCAATTGCCTCCAGCTCGGCATGCGCCAGCGCGGTCTTATTCTTCTCGCGGCGGTTTCGCCCGCGGCCGACGATGCGTCCGTCCAGCGTAACGACGCACCCCACCGGCACCTCGCCCTCTGCGGCCGACGCCTCGGCCAGCAGCAGCGCCTCGCGCATCAGTTCCTCGTCCGTCATGGCGCGCTCCTTTCCCGGTTTTCTGCGCATATCATACCGCACGCGGGAAAAAAGCGCAAGTCCTACGCCAGCAGCGCCGCCAACAGCGCCGCCAGATCCTCGTCCGTGACCGCGCGCAGCGTGCCGTCCTGCCCGCGCAGCAGCAGCGTCTTGTCCAGCTTTTTTTGCGCGAAGCTGACGATACGGCGCAGCGATTCGATGTCGCACGGCTGCGCCGCGCAGCCGGTGAGCAGATAGTCGGTCGACACGCCGAACAGCCGTGCCAGCTGCACGATCTGCTGCCCCGACGGCTCGCGCCGCCCCTGCTCGTACATGCCCACAGCGCTGGCGCTCACGTCCAGCTGCGCGGCCAGCTGCTGCTGGCTCATACCGCGGCTGTGCCGCAGCGCCGCAATCCTCGCACCGAGCATAGCGATCCCCCTTCCGCAACTGTAAATAATTTCAAGTTCCGGCTTGACATCACACGAAACGTGTAGTACAATCATAACTGTAAATATATGGTAATTATTGATCGCCAGATAATTACAGTATTTCAAAATATTGAGATCGGAGGTCGTAAAAACGGGGAAGAAACTTGAGATCGAGCTGAACCGGGACGTCCAATGCGCGGCTGTGTGCGTCCTGTTCCGCGTCTGCGGCGGCGAGCTGTTTGACGGCCAGCGCTATTACGCGCTTGCGGCCGGGCCGGTCTGCCCGGCATGCCTGAGCGCGTATGCGCGCGCGGTATTGTTACCGGTGCTTCGCACGGCGCACGCGCGCCGCACACGGCCATGACGCTGCGCGAGCTCTCCGGGGCCTATCGCGCTGCGGCGCAGCCGATCCGCGTGCGGCTGCGTGAGCTGCGCATCGAAATGAAACGCGAGCGTGACCCGGAGCGCATGTTCTGGCTCAAGCGGCGCACAGCGGTGCTGACCGAGATGCTGCGGCAGATGAACGAGCTGGCCGAGCTCACGGAGCACTATTACGAAAGGGGCTATTACCGCAATGAAAAATACCGGCTATGACGGCTACCTCGGCCCTCGCCTCAGCCGTGAGGCGCAGCTGCGCCGAATCCGGCACGTAATGGACGCCGAGCTGACCGAGGCGCAGCGGCAGGCGCTCGAGGGCTATTATCTGCAGAAAAAGAACATTCCACAGCTCGCGCGCGAACGCGGCGTGAACAAATCCACCATCTGCCGCACGCTGCAGCGGGCTGAGCGGCGGCTGCGCCGGTTTCTGCGCTACTGAACGCCGCTAAAAAATGTCCCCTGACCAGTTTGCAGTCAGGGGATGGGTTGTGGGATTGGCGGCGACAGCGCGCCGCCGGGATATGAAGTGCGCTCGCATTGGATAAGCTGTACGCTCATTTTATCAGAGGGGAACTGCGAAAGTCCGTCGAATCCGGTCGGGAAGAAAATTTCTTCCCGTTTTTTCTTTGCCGCGGCTGCCGGCGCGCAGAGGATGCATTTTCCCGGAAAATCTGGTATGATATGATACAAAGGAAAAGCATCGGAAGGGCGGCGGCAGGATGGTTCTGTATGTGACGGATGTTGCGGCGTGGGGCGCAGTGGACGGGCGGCTGCGCGCACAGATCGAGGCGCGCTGTTCGCCCGCGCGCGTGGCGCGGGCGGGCGCGATGGCCCGGCAGCAGGACGCGCTGGGCGTGCTGGCGGCGGGGCTTCTGCTGCGCCATACGCTCGGCTGCACCGACGACGCGCTCTGCCGCAGCGCGCAGGGCAAGCCGTATCTTCCCGGCGGGCCGGAATTCAGCCTGACGCACGGCGGCACGCTGGCGGCAATCCTGGTTGCGGACGGCCCCTGCGGCGTGGACGCGGAAGCGCTCAGCCGGCGCGTGGCGCACCCCGAACGGCTGTTTTTGCCGCAGGAGCTGGCCACGGGGCTTTCGCCCGCCGCGCTGTGGAC
Organism: Clostridiales bacterium; assembly: GCA_004555655.1. GTDB lineage: Bacteria > Bacillota > Clostridia > Oscillospirales > Oscillospiraceae > CAG-170. Next base: position 9,912 of record SFHJ01000045.1, on the reverse strand, counting down.
GAGAAAGGAGGCCCTCTTCAAGGCCGACGGGCGCGGGCTCGCGCTTTTCCGCGCGGACGCGGACGTGTCCGGCCCAACGGCCTGTCTGGGCGGCAGGCCGTATGTTCTCACGACGCAGTTTTTCGGCGTGCACGCCGTCAGCTGCGCGGCGGGCGCTGCGGCCGCGGCCCCTCTGGCGCTCTGCCTGCAGACGCTTCTGGAATTGTGACAGTCCGCTTTTTCCGGCGGGGGCAAAAAACGCCTGAAAATACAGGACTTTCCCAACGGTCGAGCGGCATTTTGAAGCGTTTTTCTTGACATTCTTCCGCCGGGCCTCTATCGTAGAGGCAATCTTGCAGGATCAATTTCCGCCCGACGGGAGAAAGGAATCGTCAATGGAAAACAAAAAGACCTTCGGCGCGTACATCCAGCAGCGCCGCCATCAGCTCGGCATGACGCAGCGCGAATTTGCGGAGAAGCTCTACGTCACCGAGTCCGCCGTCTCCAAATGGGAGCGCGGCCTGAGCTACCCCGATATTACACTGCTGCGCACCATCTGTCAGGTGCTGCAGATCTCTGAGCACGAGCTGCTCACGTCCAGCGTCGACACCGAGGCGCGCGCAACGGAAAAGCTGGCCGGAAAATACCGCAGGCTTACCCGCAACTATCGCCTTGCGCAGTACATCCTCTTTGGCGCGGCGCTGCTCGGCTGCGCCATCGGCAACCTCTGCGCGCAGCATACGCTCAGCTGGTTTTTTATTGTGCTGTCCGGCCTGCTTCTGGCCGCGTCCATCACGCTGCTGCCAAGCATCCTGTCCCTTCACGGTGTGGCGGAAAAGTCCATCGGCGCGGCGAGCTTTCTTGCGGCGTTCGCCTCGCTGCTGCTGCTGCTCGGCGTGTGCTGTGTGTACACACACGGCAGCTGGTTCTTCGTCGCGGCGTCCGGCGTCTGGCTCGGCGTTTGCATCGTGTTTGTGCCGTTTCTTCTGCCGCGGCTGCCGCTTCCGGCCTGTCTTGCCGGGCGAAAGGCGAGCGTATGCCTGACGCTCGATCTTGCATCGCTTCTGCTCCTGCTCGCCATCTGCTGCATCCATACGCACGGAAGCTGGTTTGCTGCGGCGGCGGTGAGCGTCATCTTTGGCCTCGGCTTTTTCCTGCTGCCGGTGTTTCTGCGCCAGCTTCCGCTGCCAGACCCGCTCCACCGGCACAAAACGCTTCTCTATTTTGCCGTCCAGACGCTGCTGCTGTTTGCGCTTCTGGCCGTGACGGTAAGCCCCTGGCAGGCGCTTCTGCGCGTCGCCGTTCCCAGCGCGCTGCTGGGGCTCTGCCTGCCGTGGGCCGTGATGCTCTTTGTGCGGTACCTGCCTGCGAACGGGTTTTTCCGCGCGGGCGCGGCGTGCGGCGTGTGCGCCGTGTGGACGTGGCTGCTTCCGTGGGCGCTCGACCGGATTCTGGTGCCCTACTACGGCCCCGGCACGAACAGCTTCGGCGCGCTTCTGAAATTCGACCTTTCGAACTGGAGCGATCCCAACATGATAAGTCTCAATGTGCTCACGCTCATCATTTTCGGCTTCGCCGCGCTGGCCGCCGTGTTTTTGACGGCGGGCGCCGTCTCGCTGCGGCGGGCCCGGCGTTGCGCGCCATAGCGCCGCACACCCGCAAAACGCCCCGGCCATTCGCCGGGTGTCCGTAAAACAGATAAACCGATCTGTGAATGTTCACAGGTCGGTTTTTTATATGTTGCACTGGTGCGGCAGCACCCAAGGCTCCCTTGTGTAAAGGGAGCTGTCAGCGAAGCTGACTGAGGGATTGATTTACCACGGAATCGATATACTCACAAACGCCGCAAAAATTTCTGCTGACTTCATTGTTTGCGATACGAATAACCGTAAGACCATAAGCCTCCAGAAAAGCAGTACGCTCCCCATCTTTTTTCTTATTCCCATCCTCGTAGTGCTGGGAACCATCCAGCTCAATGACCAGTTTTGCGTCCGCACTGTAAAAATCCGCAATGTATTTCCCCGCACTTTCTGCCTGGAAAAGCGAACAGGATAGGAACGCAAAAAGCCATACCAAAGATGCCGTTCTTCTTTTGTCATTTCTTTTCGCAGTAGCCTTGCCAATGGTACCAACTGCTTATTGTGTATCGGCTGCATGACAATCCCTCCGTCACGGCCTACGCCGTGCCACCTCCCTTTACACAAGGGAGGCTTTGGTGCTGCGTAGAATCGCAGATCGTACCGTACACCGAAAAATGTATAGAAGTGCGCTTTTATCTGTCCGGAAAATCGGAAGTTGTAAGGCAGCCCCACTTGCCTCTCTCCCTTTGGGAGAGGTGCCCCCGTAGGGGGCGGAGAGGGCCCTCTCAGTCACGGCGAAAGCCGTGACAGCTCCCCCAGAGGGGGAGCCAAGAGCTCGTCAACTTCCGGTTTGCAGATCCGTCTGATTCCATCTCATCAGATAACAGGATAAGACACAAGAACAGCCACAGCAGAGCAAACTACTGTGACTGTTACTGTCTTATGGACACCGCCCCTTCAGGCCGGGGCGTTTCTTCCGCCCGGTGCCGCGACGGAAACCCAGCCGCGACGGCGAGAAAAAATTCTGTGAGATACCTTGACAGATGAGGTACCTTGCTGTATGATAGTGCAAAAGGAGGGATGTCTGTTGTCCATCAGTGCAGACCTGATCCGTGGGCACACCGACGCCATCATCCTGGCGCAGCTGGTCAAAAAAGACAGCTACGGCTACGAGATCAATAAAACCATCGCGCGCATCTGTGACGAGCAGTACGAGCTGAAGGAGGCCACGCTCTACACAGCCTTCAAGCGGCTGGAGGACGCGGGCCTGATCGTGTCCTACTGGGGCAGCGAATCCATCGGCGCGCGGCGCAAATACTACCGCATCACGCAGGCCGGCTGCCGCGCATACGACGAGATGCGCGCGCAGTGGCGCAAAACGAAAACGATCATCGACGCATTATTGGGGGAGACGACATGAAACAGAAACTGACCGAGTATGTGGACGCGCTCTTCCGCTCCGCAGCGCTCACCGTGCGCAACGCGGAGCTGAAAGAAGAGATCATGCAGAACACGCTGGAAAAATACGACGATCTCATCGCCGACGGCAAGACGCCGGACGAGGCCTACCGCGCCGCGGTCGACGGCATCGGCGATATCTCCGGGCTCATCGAGCCCGCCTACGTCCCGCCGCAGCCGCCGGAGGAAACGGCCGTCAGCGTGGCAAAGGGCGAAAAATCCGTGCATGTCGAGGCGAACTTCGGCGGAGCGGACGCGGAGGCGGAAGATGACCTGCGCCGCCGCAAGAAGCTTTTAAACAGCGCCACCGGCACGCTCTGGCTGGCGTTTGTCGCACTGTATTTCCTGTGGAGCTTTGCCTCGGGCAAATGGTACATCAGCTGGGTGATCTTTCTGATCGCGCCGGGCGTGACGGATCTTGTCACGGCGGTCTTCTACTGGAACGTGCCGGAAAAGCGCAAAAAGGTGCGCAGATGCTGTGTCGGCGCGATGTGGATGTTCATGCTGGCGGCGTATTTCGTCGTGAGCTTTGCCACCGGCGCGTGGCATGTGACATGGGTGATGTTCCTCATCGCCGCGGCGCTTTCGTGCATGCTCAACGCTTGCTTTGACCTCAGGAGGGAAGAACGATGAAAACAGGCGCAATTATCCGCATCATTCTCTGGGCCATCGTGGCCCTGCTGCTTTTGGGCGTACTGCTGTATTTTCTCATGGGCGGCAGCTGGCCGTTTGGCGCAAAGACGGACGGCTTCGGCAGCAGCGCGCGCACCGAAGCGCCTGCCGTTGCAGAGCGGCCGCAGCAGGAACAAATCAATTTTTCAGACGTGTCCAAGCTGGAGATCCATTGGATCAGCGGCGGCGTGACGGTCGAATCGACGTCCGGCGAGGGCAGCTTCAGCGAGGACTATACGGGCGAGGAAAAATACCGCATGAGCTGGCATATCTCGGGCGATACGCTCGTGATCGAGGACTTCTCCGAGGATCTGTCCACGCTTCTGAACATCAACCTGCCCAGCAAGCACCTGACGGTCTCGCTGCCGCGCGCGATGGAGAAGATCACCGTCGTCACAACCTCGGCCGACGTGACGTTCTCGGGCGGCGTTGAGACGCAGAAGCTCGACGTGTCCACGGTCTCGGGCCGCGTGTCGGGCGTGCTTGCCCGCGCCGGTGAGGCGAAGGCCGAAACGGTCTCGGGCCGCGTGGAGCTCGCGCTCGGGCGGTGCGGCAATGTGGATATCGGCACCACCTCGGGCGGCGTTTCGGTCGCATGCTATCAGGACCTGCAGGAGGCCGAGCTGGAGTCGGTCAGCGGCGCGCTGGAGCTCACCATCCCCAAGGGCAGCAGCTATACGCTCGACTGGGACACCGTTTCGGGCGGCCTGCACGATGAGACCGGCGCAAACGGCGGCTTTGGCAGCGCCGGCACGGTTGAGATCGACGCCGAGACCGTCTCGGGCGGCCTCACCATCCGCAGCGCGGCGGAGCAGGAGATGCCATGAGCCTGAAAACGCTTTTGTCACAGTTTGATTCCGTGCTGGTGCTCGACACCGAGACAACGGGCATCAACTGCAGAACCGACGAGATCATCGAGCTGGCCGTGCTGCTGGCAAAGCCGGAAAACGGCGAGCTGGCCGCAGCGGACGAGATGGACGTGTTCATCCGCCTCAGCCCCGGCAGAACCCTTCCGCCCGCGATCACGCGGCTCACAGGCATCACCGCCGGACAGCTCGAGACCGAGGGCATTGAAAAGGCCGACGCGGCGGCGCGCTTCTGCCGGATGCTCACAGGCGGAAGGACCTTGATCGTGGCGTACAACGCGCAGTTTGATCTGTGCTTTCTCTACTACTTTCTGCAGCGGCTGGGGCAGGCCTCCGCACTCAAGGGCGTGAAGATGCTCGACGCCATGACGGTCTACAAAGACCGCCGCCCATACCCGCACAAGCTGGCCAACGCCGTGGACGCGTACCGGCTAAAAACCCAGAACACCCACCGCGCCATCGACGACGCGAAGGCCACGCTGGAGCTTTTGGCCGCGATGGATGCCGAGCGGCCCGATCTGGCCGAATATCTGAACCTGTTCGGCTACAATCCCAAATTCGGCGTCTCCGGGCCGAAAATCGCGTCCATCCACTATCTGCCGCAGGGCTATGACAGCGCGCAGCCGCTGTATATGCAGGATCTGACCATACCGCTGTAAATACAAAGCTGCCCAAAACCCGAAGGGGTTTTGGGCAGCTTTTTGCCGCGCAGAAGCCTGGCAGCTATGGCCATGCCGCCTGCGCATGATGTCTTATGCCTTTTCCACAGCCAGCTCGCCGTCTTTCACGTCGACACGCAGCGTCGCGCCGGGCAGGATATCGCCCGTGAGGATCCGTCTTGCGATGAGCGTTTCGACCGTGTGCTGGACGTACCGGCGCAGCGGACGCGCGCCGAACTGCGGGTCGTACGCCGCATCGATGATAAACGCCTTTGCGCTGTCCGTCAGGCTGCACGAGATCTGCTTGTCGGAAAGCCTGCGGTTGAGCGCCGCGATCTGCAGGTCGATGATGGCCGTGATGTTTTCGCGCGTGAGCGGCTTGTAGAACACAATCTCGTCGAGCCGGTTGAGGAACTCCGGCCGGAACTGGCGGCGCAGCAGCGTCTGCACCTGCTCGCGCGCGGCGTCGGAGATCTCGCCGTCCGGGCCGATGCCGTCGAGCAGCGCCTGCGAGCCGAGGTTCGAGGTCAGAATGATGATGGTGTTCTTGAAGTCCACCGTTCTTCCCTGCGAATCGGTGATGCGCCCGTCGTCGAGCACCTGCAGCAGCACGTTGAACACGTCCGGATGCGCCTTTTCGATCTCATCAAACAGCACCACGCTGTAGGGCCGTCTGCGCACAGCCTCGGTCAGCTGGCCGCCCTCTTCATATCCCACATATCCGGGAGGCGCGCCGATGAGGCGCGAGACGGAGAATTTCTCCATATACTCGGACATGTCAATGCGGATGAGGTTCTTCTCATCGTCAAACAGACTCTCGGCCAGTGCCTTGGCAAGCTCGGTCTTGCCCACGCCCGTGGGGCCGAGGAAGAGGAACGAGCCCAGCGGCCGGTTCGGATCCTGAATGCCCGCGCGGCTGCGCAGAATGGCCTCAGACACCGAGCGCACTGCCTCGTCCTGACCGATCACGCGCTTGTGCAGGATATCCTCAAGGTGCAGCAGCTTTTCGCGCTCGCCCTCCATGAGCTTGGCCACGGGGATGCCCGTCCAGCGCTCGACGATCTTTGCAATCTCCTCTTCCGTGACCTTGTCACGCAGCAGGTTCGATTCCTTGGCGCTTGCCGCCAGCTTTTCCTCGTGCTCGAGCTGCTTTTTGGCCTCGGGCAGATCGCCGTATTTGAGCTTCGCCGCTTTTTCCAAATCATAGCTCTGCTCGGCGGCCTCGATCTCGCGGTTCAGCGATTCAATGCGTTCGCGCAGCTGCTGCACGCGGCTGATGGCGTTCTTCTCGTTCTCCCATTTGGCCTTCATGGAGTTGAAGTTCTCGCGGTTTTCCGCCAGCTCCTTCTGCAGCTCTGCCAGCCGCGCCTTGCTGAGCTCGTCGTCCTCGTTCTTCAGCGCCGCCTCCTCAATCTCCATCTGGATGATCTTGCGGCGCACCACGTCAAGCTCGGTCGGCATCGAGTCCATCTCGGTGCGGATGAGCGCGCACGCCTCGTCGATGAGGTCGATCGCCTTGTCGGGCAGATACCGGTCGGTGATATAGCGGTTCGAGAGCGTGGCAGCGGCGATGATGGCGGGGTCTGTGATTTTCACACCGTGGAAGACCTCGTAGCGCTCCTCCAGGCCACGCAGAATCGCAATCGTATCCTCCACCGTCGGCTCCTGCACGAGCACGGTCTGGAACCGCCGCTCGAGCGCGGGGTCTTTTTCGATATACTGCCGGTATTCATCGAGCGTCGTCGCGCCGATGCAGTGCAGCTCGCCGCGCGCGAGCATCGGCTTTAAGAGGTTGCCCGCGTCCATTGAGCCCTCGGTCTTGCCGGCGCCCACGATGGTGTGCAGCTCGTCGATAAAGAGGATGATGCGCCCCTCGGACTTTTTGACCTCGCTGAGCACGGCCTTCAGCCGCTCTTCAAATTCGCCGCGGTACTTTGCGCCCGCGATCAGCGCGCCCATATCGAGCGAGAAAATGGTCTTGTCCTGCAGGTTCTTCGGCACGTCGCCGCGCACGATGCGCTGCGCCAGACCCTCGGCGATGGCGGTTTTGCCCACACCCGGCTCGCCGATCAGCACGGGGTTGTTCTTCGTCTTGCGCGAAAGGATGCGGATGACGTTGCGGATCTCGTCGTCACGGCCGATGACGGGGTCCATCTTCTGCTCTCTTGCGCGCTTGACAAGATCCGTGCCGTACTTCTCCAGCGCCTCATAGGTGTCCTCGGGGCTGTCGGTCGTCACGCGCTGATTGCCGCGGATCGACTGCAGCGCCTGCAGACAGCGCTCTTTGGTGATGTTGTACGTGGAAAACAGCTGCTTGAGCGTGCCATCCGCCGTCTCAATCAGGGCCAGCAGCAGATGCTCGACCGAGACAAAGTCATCCTTCATCTCCGCCGCGATTGCCTCCGCGCGGCTGAGCGCGGCGTCCACCGCGCGCGCGACGTAATACTTATCCGCCTCGCGGCCCGAGCCGGTCACGCGCGGCAGCTTGTCAAGCTCCTGCGCCACGGCGGCGTCGAGACTCTCAACCGTCACGCCCATTTTTTTCAGCAGCTGCGCGGTCAAACCGCCCTCCTGATGCAGCAGCGCGGCAAGCAGATGCACCTGCTCAATCTGCTGGTTCTGATTCTGCAGCGTCAGCTCCTGTGCGGCCTGAATGGCGGCCAGCGATTTCTGCGTATATTTCTGTGCGTTCATATGCTTCATCTCCCGGTTTAGCACTCTGTCTATTAGAGTGCTAATTCATTTTGTCAACATCATACTCTCATCCCCCTGATTTGTCAATGGGGCGCGGCGCTCCAGATTGTGATTTTTTTGTAAACATTTTACATCAAAATTATTTCCCGATTTCATAGATATTTAATATCTTCCCTCTAACTTTTTTAATATCCGCTTGGTATTCTATACTTGCGAGAAGCGATTTACACTTTTTCATTTTCCCCTCATATATAGTTGTGCAAAGAAGCCGTAAGCGAACTGGTCACTCGCTTACGGTTTTCTTTTGCTATTTTGTGTTGAAATATGGCAGATTTTCGGCTATGATGGAACAAAGGAGGCGTTATTATGGCAAGAGGCAGAAGATCCTCCCGCGGCGCGGGGCTTGGCGCGGTATTGATCGTGCTTTTGCTCGCGGCCGTCATCGCAGGCGGGTTTGCCGTCTGGCGCGCCGCAAAGCGGCAGTCGGACGCGGCTGCGGCCCGGCAGCAGGCCGCGCAGCAGCAGCCGTCCACCGAACCTGCCCCTGCGCCGGAGCCCGAGCCCGCCGCACCGCAGCCGGATGAATCGCTCTCGCGCGCCGTCGACCCCGACGTGAGCGCGCTTGTCGAGCCCGGGCCGGAGGACAACACCGTCACGCTCATGGCGCTGGGCGACAACCTCATCCACAATACGATCTACTGGTCTGCCGAGCAGCCCGACGGCAGCTACGATTTTACGCCCGTGTATGAGGAGATTGCCAAGGTCGCGGCGGAATACGACCTGGCCTGCATCAATCAGGAGACGATCTATGTTTCCGATCCTGCCATGTATTCCAACTACCCGGACTTCGGCACGCCCACGCAGGTGGGCGACGCGCTGGCCGGGGCGGGCTTCGACGTGGTGACGCACGCGACGAATCACTGCTATGACAAGCTGGATACCGGCATTGTGGACACGCTGGGCTTCTGGCGCGAGAATTACCCCGACATGGCGGTTCTCGGCATCCACGACTCACAGGAGGCGGCCGATACCATACGCGTCGTCGAGAAAAACGGGCTTCGTCTGGCGCTGCTCAATTATACCTACGGCCTCAACTACTCCGCGCCGGCAAACAAGTATATGGTCGATACGCTCATCCGCGATGCGGTGCGCGCCGATCTGGAGCAGGCGGAGGCGCAGGCCGACTTCACCGCCGTCTTCGTCCACTGGGGCGAGGAGGGCCAGACCAGGCCCACGCAGTCACAGCGCGACTGGGCGCAGTTCATGGCCGACAACGGCGCGGACCTCATCATCGGTTCGCATCCGCACGTGCTGCAGCCGCTCGAGACCGTCACGGCGTCCTCCGGGCGCGAGGTGCCGGTGTTCTACTCGCTGGGCAACTTCGTCTCCCACCAGCTCACGGCCATTGAAATGCTCGGCGGCATGGCCAGCGTGGAGCTGACAAAGACCGGCGAGGGCGTCGTGGCCGTCACGGCCTGCGAGCTCGTGCCCACCATCAACGTCATCATCTACCGCGGCTACTCGGGCGGGTTTGACTACCGGCCGATGCTGCTGCGCAACTACACCGAGGAGCTCGCCCGCCAGCACTGGATCGAGGGCACCGGCGCCGAGCAGATGTGGAACCTCTGGGGCGAGATCACCGGCTGACGCCCCGCTGCTCTCCGGCTGCCGCCGCACGCTAAAACAGTTTCAGTCCCGGCAGTAATGTCTGCCGGGGCTGTTCTTGCATATATTGAAGCCGTATGATATGATGAAACAGGCCGATAAACTGGAAGTTGGAGAGGAGAATATACTATGAAATGTCCATATTGCCAAAAAGAAATGCAGTTGGGCTATATCCCTAACGGTGGACAGCCTGTGCAATGGATTCCAAACGGAGAAAGGGCATCGTTTCTCTCTTTTTCCATTGCAGAACAGGGAGTTCCCCTAATCAATCAGTTCAAACCGTTAAAAGCGAATGGATATAAAGCGGAAGCGCATTATTGTTCAAATTGTAAGGTAATC
>SFHJ01000044.1 GCA_004555655.1 Clostridiales bacterium | reverse complement strand
AGAGAAAATGAAAGACTACAATAAAGAAAATATCCCTCTTGCAAAGACACTCCGAAAGAATATGACCCCATGGGAACGGAAATTATGGTATGAATTTTTGAGAGACTACCCTGTGCGTTTTCAAAGGCAAAAGGCAATTGGTAATTTCATTGCGGATTTTTATTGTGCAAGAGCAAGGCTGGTCATCGAACTTGACGGTGGCGGACATTATACAGCGGAGCAGGCTAGAAAAGATGAGATGCGCACAAAAGACTTAGAGTCTATGAATCTAACGGTAGTGAGAATTTGCAATCTGGATATTGACCGCAATTTTCGTGGTGTATGCGAATATATTGATCTGACTGTCAAGCGTCTCTCCCTCAGTCAGCTTCGCTGACAGCTCCCTCATCAGAGGGAGCCTTGGATATTCTAACCCAGACACATAACATGAAAATCCGACCTATGATTGCAGCCATAGGTCGGATGAACTGTTTTATGAAGCCTTGCGTAAGCCACGGGCTTTTGTGCTGTTCTCAGCCAAGCGGATATTCTGTGCCGCCGATCACAATGGCCGTGATCTGTGTCAGATCGAGCGCCTGCGCGCACACATGGCGCACCTGCAGCCCGCCCTGCTCCACCTGGGCAAGTTCGCCGTTTGAAAAGATCCACTCGCCCGCAAACGGCGAGGGCAGCTCCGCGATGCCGGTGCGTGTGCCGTCGGCATAGACCAGCTGCGCGCCGGAAAGCGCTTCGCTGATTGCAGTGTGCCAGCCGCCAACAAATGCGTCGATCGCGCCGAAGTCCGTCCCGTCGATGCCGGCGTCCGCGAGCGACGCGCCGCTTCCCACGACCTCGACATAGCCGGCATAGACGCGCACGCCGGTCAGCATGCCGGACAGGCCGCCGGATGCAACGGGCAACTCCACGCTGCACTGCAGCGCCTGCGACTGCGTGATGGGGATGGTAAGCCCGCCATAGGCGCGCACGATCTCGCCGTCGCGGCGCAGCACCAGCTCCAGCTTCAGCTCGCTGGCCGTCTCAAAATAGGTGCTTGCGGCCGACACGCGCACGAGCGACTGCTGCGCGTCCGCGTCGTAGGCCACCTGCCGCACACCGATGGTCGCGTTCTGGCGGCCGGTGTCAACGTAGCCGAAGTCCCACTCGCACCAGCTCTGCTCATCGGCAAGATCCGCGGCCAGCACGGCATCAACGCCGTTTACCAGCAGATAGATCTCGCACGTATCGCCTGAGCACATGGTACTGACGAGCTCTACCGCGTCTCCCGCCTCGTTTTGGGAAACGGCGGCAGCGCTGTCGTACTCCGTCCATTCGGCGATGGTTTCCTTCTGCGAAAGGCCCATGTCCTGCCGCGCGCTGTCGCGCAGCGAGGCCGTGATGGCAATGGTGCCGATGACTGCGAAGGCGAGCACCGCCGCCGCAATCAGAATACGTTGGAGACTGTTTTTCGTTTTTTTCATGGTTGTTTCCTTTCCGCCCTGCTGCGCTGCCTTGAGCGCGTGCATGGCGCGCTGGCGGAAGGCCGGGTCGAACGGCGCGCGGTCCATTTCGTCGCGATAATCATTCCAGTCCATCAAAATCCTCCTCCAGCATCGCTTTGAGTTTCGCTCTTCCGCGCGAAAGCCGTGTGCCCACGGTCGCAGCAGGCAGGGCAAGCAGTTCTGCAATTTCCCGAATCGTATAGCCCTCATAGTAATGCAGATGCAATACTGCGGCATACTTGTCCGGCAGCGCCCGGACGGCGGAAAGGAGCGGTGTATCATTCGCTGCGGCGGGCTCCGGCAGCGCGCAGAGCGCGGCGGCCTGTCTGCGCCGGGCGCGGGTGAGGTCGCTGGCCTCGTTGAGCGTCACGCGAATCAGCCACGCCTTTTCATGCGCGGCATCGCGGAACACCGGATGGCGGCGCAGCAGCTTCAGATAGACCTCCTGCACGCAGTCCTCCGCGTCCGCGGCTGACTGCAGCCGGCTGTAGGCCAGACGCAGCAGCATGTCGCTGTAGCGTTCGACGATGCGGCACATCCATACTTCGGCGCCTTCCGTATTCATGTGCCTCAACTCCTTTCACCCATAACACGTCTGACGCGCCCCGATTTTTTCATTCTCCTGCGCGCAAAGAAAATTTTTCCCCACAGGCTAGGCCTGTGGGGTCGTTGTTTCGGCCGGCTTTGCGCGCATCGACGCAGGCAGCCACGGACCGAACCTGTAGTAGACGAGAAACAGCACCGACGCGGCCGTCCACGTAATGGGATAGCACAGCGCAATGGTAAAATTGCTGGGATGCGGAAGCGTGACGGCAAACAGCACGATCATGCGCAGCACGCAGATGCCGAGCAGCGTCACAATTGTCGGCCGCACCGCATCGCCCACGCCGCGCATCGCCGACGAAAACACCTCCGTGCAGCCAAAGACGGGATAGAAGAACGCCAGATACGTCACGATCTGCATGCCCTGCGCGATGACGTTGGGATCCTGGTTAAACAGCGCGATGGTAAATCCGCGCGTAAAGTACATGCCGAAGCTCAGCAGCAGCGAGAAGCACAGGTGCATGATCAGTCCCGCGTGGATGCATTGGAAGATGCGCCCACGGTTGCGCGCGCCGTAGTTCTGGCCCACGAAGGTCATGACCGTGATGCCGACGGCGCCGGAGATGGGCCAGAAGATGCCGTCGAGCTTCCAGAACGCCGACCACGCGGCCACAGTGTCGGTGCCAAGCATGTTGATGGCCTTCTGCACAAACAGGTTCGTCACGCTGTACATCATGCTCTGCAGGCCCGTCGGCAGGCCGATATATACCATCCGGCCAAGCAGCCCGTGCGTAAAACGCAGCTTCCGGAATGAGAACCGGCACGCGCCCTGCTGCCGCGCCAGCGTCCACAGAACCAGCGCCGCGCAAACCAGCTGTGCAAGGCTTGTGGCGATGGCCGCGCCCGCAACCTCCATCCGGAATACCGCCACGAACAGCAGATCCAGCACCGTATTGACCGCCACGCAGACGATCAGAAAATACAGCGGCCGCTTCGAATCGCCCACCGCCCGGAGAATGCCGCTTCCCATGTTGTAGATCATCGACGGGATCATGCCCGCGAAGTACCAGCGCAGATAGTCCACGGAATACCGCATCGTGTCCTCCGGCGTATCCAGCGCGCCGAGAAACAGCGGCGCAACCAGCACGCCCGCCACAGTCATCAACGCACCGATGACGACGGAAAGCGCCAGAGCCGTATGAACCGATTGGCTGACCAGCTCGTCCTCGCCCGCCCCCGCGTGCTGCGAAATGACGACCGATGCACCCGAAGACAGCGCAACAAAAAAGCCCACAATGAGGTTGATGAGCACGATGTCCGACCCGCCGACGGCCGCCAGAGCCGTCTTGCCCACGAAGCGGCCCAGAATGACTGCGTCTACGGTGGCATAGAGCTGTTGCAGCAGTGAGCCGAGCATAATTGGCAGGAAAAAGCGCAGCATATTTTTCATGACCGGCCCTTCGAGCATCGAGGGCGGCTGCATGAGCAAACGTTTCATGGTAAATCCTCCTGTGGCCCGCCGCGCGGGCCATACCATCATACGCCTTTTTTGCCGTTTTTCAAGAGGGTCGGTAAAATTTTCTTTATGCGGTTTTTATACCCCTGCATGCACGTTTTCTGCACGCGGCAAACGGCTCAGCCGTCCTGAAAAGTTTCATCTGCCTCTTGCACATTTTGGTGCAATACACTATAATATCCCCGACCGCAAAACAATCGAACACGGGGGCGCTGGATTTCCGGCTGAGATTGCGCTTCGCGCAGGTCCCTTTCACCTGATCCGGGTAATGCCGGCGTAGGAAGCTGTTTGGACAAGACGTTTCGTACCGCACTGCACCGCTCGGTTGCCATGCGGTACTATTTTTTGGGAGGTTTTTGTATGAAAGCAAAAACAAGAATGACGCTCCGCTGCCTGTGCGAGGGCGCCATCATGGTCGTTCTGGCGCAGATTCTGAGCTACATCAAACTGTGGGAAATGCCGTGGGGCGGCTCGATCTGCCTGTCCATGCTGCCGATTTTCCTGTACGCATGCCGCTGGGGCGTGGGCCCGGGCCTTCTGAGCGGCTTTGTATTCGGCGTGCTGCAGTTCATGTTTGACGGCGGCTTCGCCATCGGCTGGCAGTCGATCATCGGCGACTATCTGGTCGCGTTCACGGTGCTGGGCTTCGCGGGCATCTTCCGCGGCAAGGACTCCAGCATCTTCCTCGGCACCGTCGTCGGCTCCGCCGCGCGCTTTCTGGTGCACTATGTGGTCGGCGCCACCGTCTGGGCCGAGTATATGCCGGAAAACTTCTTTGGCATGACCATGACCACGCCGTGGTTCTATTCGCTGCTCTACAACGGCTTCTACATGGTCATCGACATGGCGCTGTGCCTTGTCATCTTCGCGCTGCTCATCAAGCCCCTTGGCAAATACCTGCGCGCCGAGGACATCAAAAAGTAATCAGAGTAAAAATGACCGCTCCTGCCGGAGCGGTCATTTTTTTGCGTATTCAGATGGCAAGATAGCCCTTGAGCACCTTGAGCGCGCTCCAGACGCCGTCAATGTGGCTGCGCTCATAGCCGTGGCTGGCGTACACGCCTGCGCCAATGAGCCCGTGGCGGATATCACAGCCGGCGCTGAGCGTCGCCTCGACGTCGGAGCCGTAGTGCGGATAGACATCCACGGCGTAGTCCGCACCCTCGCGCTTTGCCGCGTCAATGAGCTTACCCACGACTTCGTAGCTGTACGGCCCGCCGGAGTCCTTGGCGCAGATGGAGACCTGCTTTTCCGTGCACTGCAGGCCGTCGCCCACGCAGCCCATGTCGACGCTGATCGACTCCGTCACGCCCGCAGGGACCGAGCCCGCGCCGCCGTGGCCGACCTCTTCATAGACCGTGACGTGCGCGTAGACGCGCCGCGCGGGCGTTTTGCCGGTGTCGTGCAGATACTTTGCAAGACCCAGCAGAATGCCCACCGAGAGCTTGTCATCCAAAAAGCGGCTTTTGATATAGCCGGATTCCGTGATCCTTGTTCTGGGGTCGAAGCAGACGATGTCGCCCACCTCCACGCCCAGCGCGCGCGTATCCTCGGCGCTTTTCACGTCCTCATCCAGCACGATTTCGGTCGTGTCAAAGCTGCGCTTGGTTGCGCCGTACTCGCCGTTGACGTGCACCGACGCGTTGCAAAGCTGCAGCGTGCCCTCGATGACCTTTCCCGCGCGGGTGTAGACGCGCACGTTCTCGGCCTCGGCATTTTCCGCACGCATACCACCAAGCGCACTCACGCGCAGGCGGCCGTTCCCCTTCACCTCGGCCACCATCGCGCCAAGCGTGTCGGTGTGCGCCTGCAGCAGCAGCGCGTCCGCCTCATCCGCGCCGCCAAGGTCGATCAAAACGCCGCCTTTTGTGGTGATGCCGGCGGAAAAGCCCAGCGCGGAAAACGCCGCGCGAACCCATTCGGCGGCCTTGGCGGTAAAGCCCGTGGGGCTGTCAACACCCAGCAGCTCTTTGGCCTGTTCAGCCGCAAAGACGGCATATTCTTTGTCCATAAAAACGCCTCTTTTCCTGTTTTATGCGCTTAGTGTAGCATACAATCTGTCTGCACGCAAGCGCGGGCTTTCCTGTTATGGGCGGCGGACGGGACGCAGACGGCAGCAAACGCCGCAACCTCGAAATTTCACACATTATTCATTGTTTGCCCGGCAAAATGTGGTATACTTTCCAATACAACACAGCAAGGGAAGCGATCATATGAATATCGTGTACGGTTTGCTCTGTGCCGTTTTGGGTTACCTCATCGGCTCGGTGAGCGTTTCGATTCTGCTCTCGCGTTTCGTATTCGGAAACGACGTGCGCAAGCAGGGCAGCGGCAATGCCGGTGCGGCCAATGTCGCGCGTGTGATGGGTTTCGGCGCGGGCGCGCTGACATTTTTGGGTGATTTTCTCAAGGGCGTGCTCGCCATGTGGCTGGGCAGGCTCCTGTATGGCGAGCTGGGGCTGTGCATCGCAGGCGTTGCATGCCTGCTTGGCCACTGTTTCCCCATCTATTTCCGCTTCAAGGGCGGCAAAGCCGTCTCTACCGGCGCGGCCGTGGCAATGATGCTCGACTGGCGGCTGTTTCTGATTGCCATTGCAGCCTTCGTGCTGATGGCGCTTATCTTCCGCAGAGCGTCGGTTTCGTCCATGACTGCAGCTGTGGCCGTAGCTGTGTGTGCGCCGTTTTTCACGCACGAGCCTGTGCATCTGGTGCTGTCCACATTCGCAGCGCTGCTCATTCTGGTGATGCATCAGGCAAATATCCGCCGGCTCATCAAGGGCACGGAGCCGAAGTTCCACTTCGGCCACAGAAAAGCATAAAATCCGGCGGCAGGAAGATCCTGCCGCCGGTTTGTTATTCGAGTGTGATGCCGCTTTCATCCGCGGAAAGGCTTGTGCTGTAGAGCTGCCGCATCGCGCGCACCATGCTCTTAACGTCCTTAGCGCCCGCCGTCTCGACGCACGAGTGCATCGCCAGCTGCGCAAGGCCGATATCCACCGTTTTGACGGCCACGCGCGCATTGGAAATTGAGCCCAGTGTCGAGCCGCCGGGAAGGTCGGAGCGGTTGGCGTAGATCTGCGTCGCAACGCCCGCCTTCCGGCAGACGGATTGAAAGATGGCGCACGAAACGCCGTCGGTCGTGTAGCGCTGATTGGCGTTGAACTTCACCACCACGCCGCCGTTCAGAACGGGGCTGTTGCCGGGGTCTGAATATTCGGGGTGGTTGGGGTGCACGGCGTGACCGTTGTCGGCCGAGACCATGAAGCTGTTTGCAAGCAGGCGCAGGTACTGCTCCTCATTCAGGCCAAGCGCGTGGCAGATGCGCCGCAGCGTGTCACGCAGCAGGTTTGACGCCGCGCCTTGCTTTGTCTCGCTGCCGACCTCCTCATTGTCGAAGATACAGCAGACGGGAATGGCCGCACTTTCTTCCGCCTCCAGAAAGCCCTGCATACAGCCGTACGCACAGGCCAGATCGTCGAGCTTCGGTGAGAGCACAAACTCGCCCTGCGCGCCGAATACCATGCCGCGGCCGCGCACGTACAGATACAGGTCGTGACCGAGGATGTTTTCCTGCTTTGCGCCTGCGGCCCCGGCGATAAGTGGCATGAGGCTGCCCGCAGCGTCCTTGCCGCCGTAGAGCGGCAGCGTATCGACGTTCGCCATCAGCTTGACCCCGTCGTTGGCCGCCCGGTTCATATGGATGGCCACGCTGGGGATCACGAGCAGGTCGCGGTCGATGTTCACGAGCCTGGTGACAATTTTTCCATTTTCGCTCACGAGCACGCGGCCTGCGATGGAGAGCGGCCGGTCAAACCACGGCGCCATGAGCATACCGCCGTATTTTTCTGTGGACAGCTGCACATACTGCCCCGCTTTTTCCGGGTTCTCTTTCAGCTTGAACGTCGGGCAGTCGGAATGCGCGGCGGACAGCATGAAGCCCTTCGGCCCGCAAGCGGGCACACGGAAGGCCAGAATAGACGAGCCATTGCGTGTGGTATAATACTTTCCGCCGGGCTGCAGCGTCCACTGCCTGCCCTCATCGAGCGGATGGTAGCCCTGCGCGCGCAGCATTTCGGCAAAATTCTGCACCACATGGTAGCAGCTGGGGCTTTGCTCAATAAAATCCAGAAGCGAATCAACATAGTTTCTCATCGCAAATTCCTCCTTGTGTGTTACTCATACAATATCACGTTCTGCGCGGGGTTTCAAGTGGGCTACTTTTTTCGCGCGGGGCTTTGCAAACGCGGTAAAACATGGTATCATAGTCGGGAAATCTAAATAAGCAGGAGCGTTCATTATGAAAAAAACGATTCTCAGAAAATATGCCCGTCTGATCGCCGAGTGCGGCGTAAATGTTCAGAAGGGGCAGGAGGTTTTTATTCAGGCCGAGCTTGACCAGCCGGAGTTCGTGCAGATGGTGGTCGAGGAATGCTACAAGCTGAAGGCGAAGAAGGTTGTCGTCGACTGGGATTATCAGCCGCTGACAAAGCTGCATGTGCGTTACCGCAGCCTTACCACGCTCTCGAAGCTCGACAACTATGAAGAAGCCCGCTGGCAGCACTATGTCGACACCATCCCCTGCCGCATCTATCTCATCTCCGAAGATCCCGATGGGCTCAAGGGCGTCAACCAGGAGAAGATGGCGAAGTCTCAGCAGAAGAAGTACCCCATCATCAAGGGCTATCGCGACCAGATCGAGAACAAGTACCAGTGGTGCATCGCGGCCGTACCCGGCGCAGCGTGGGCGAAGAAGCTGTTCCCGCAGCTTCGCACGTCGCAGGCGATTGAAAAGCTGTGGGAAGCGATTCTTGAAACGAGCCGCGTGTGGGATGACCCCGTTGCCGCGTGGAAGGAGCACAACACCGACCTGCAGAACCGCTGCAACTATCTGAACTCGCTCGGCATCAAAGAGCTGCACTACAAGTCCTCCAACGGCACCGACTTCACCGTCGGTATGATCGACGAGGCGCAGTTCTGCGGCGGCGGTGAAACCAGCCTGCAGGGCATCTTCTTCAACCCCAACATCCCCACCGAAGAATGCTTCATCTCGCCGAAAAAGGGCGTTGCCGAGGGCGTTGTATACTCCACAAAACCGCTTTCGTATCAGGGCCAGCTGATTGAGAACTTCTGGATTCGCTTCCACGAAGGCAAGGCGGTCGAATGGAATGCCGAACAGAACAACACGTTGCTCACCAAGCTCATCGAAATGGATGAGGGCAGCTGCTATCTCGGCGAATGCGCGCTGGTCCCGTTCGACTCCCCCATCAACCAGTCGGGTCTTCTGTTCTACAACACGCTCTTTGATGAAAATGCGACGTGCCATCTGGCACTGGGCATGGGATTCGCTGACACCATCAAGGACTTTGCGCACAAGACGCTCGACGAGTGCCGCGCCCTCGGCGTGAATGACTCGATGGTGCATGAGGACTTCATGATTGGCTCCAGAGATCTCGCAATCGACGCTGTCTGTCGCGACGGCAGAACTGTTGCCATCTTCCGCGACGGCACCTGGGCATTTTAACATTCGATAAAGCAGAACCGCCGGTCGTATGATGCATTTGTCAAGAAGAAGTAGACGGCGAAAAACACCATAGCATCAGAAGCCCAGTTCGGTTTTGTACTGAACTGGGCTTTTATAGCCCAAGGCGGCTGCAGGCCGCCTGTTATTGAAGTAATATACATATTGATCCAAGAGCAAGTGGACATTCTCTGTGGTCGCCAGCCCGAAATCGAGATAGAGTTCTTCTTTCATCCATCCGTTTAATGCTTCGATGATTGGATTATCAGTTGGAGTCCCCTCTCGCGACATTGACCGAAGTATGTTATAATGTTCGTGGGACTGGCAAAAAGCCCGCGAGGAGTAGACAGAACCCCGGTCGGTGTGGAAGACTACCTGGGGTGTCTGCTCCTCTTTCTTTCCTACAAGCAGTTTCAGATGCTCTAAGCAATGATAATAGGGTTTGTTACTGCCGGGAACAGGGGTTGCCTGATGCGCCAATATCTCATTATTGAACGTATCCAACAGAATCGTCCATTCCCAGGGCGCACCTTTATGCTTGAATATGGTCATGTCTGACACAACAATTTCCAATGGCCGTGTAGCATTCCAGTTTCCTTTGACCTCATTAGG
>SFHJ01000014.1 GCA_004555655.1 Clostridiales bacterium | reverse complement strand
CGCGCAATTGCGTCTGCGGTCTTCGACGGATCTTTTGTCCCAATATTGCCGTTTGAAAAACTTGAAATACATCCAGTATTCCTGCGTTTTTCAAACGTTGTCCTGTGCCAAACTATCTCGCCGGATTCTCTTGCCGAATTGCGCGGTGATGCCTTAACACGGGACTTGCATATTTCCTGTATTTTTCCGGCATGCAAAAGCTGCCTGGCCAATCCGTTGCCCTGATCAGCTATCTTGATCCGGTTTCAGCGCTTCTGTTCTCGGCACTCCTGCTGCACGAAGTCATGACACCTGTACAGAGTGTTGGTGCAGTACCGATTATCGGAGGGGCGATGTTCGGTGAAATAAAATAACAAGGTTGATGACAATCTCAAATCTGCTTGCATCAATTCAAGGAGGTTACAGCACCAAATCAACAAGGAGATATTGGAAAATGAGTTTGTTCCCGGACTGTTAATGAGAGCGGCAACGGCTATGAGACGCTTGCACAGAATCTCCAGCTCAATGTCGTGTCCGCCAAGACCGAAATGGCCTATGACAGCTCGCTCGGCCTGTTCTACATCACTGACGCTTCCAATAATATCTATACGCTGGATATGAGCGGCAGCGTCGAGCTTGTGGACATTCTGGGTGACGGCATCGACCTCAACGGCCTGGCTATCATCCCCGCGAAGAAAGAAGACGCCTGAGCCGGATAAAAGCCCCGGAGCTTTGCTCCGGGGCCCTGTCCGGCATTAGACATCGCAAAAACAACGCCCTGGGGCGCCGCCTCAGGGCGAAAGTTTTTTCGGACCAAAAACCGCCTCCCTTGCCATGTGAACAAGGAGGCGGTTCTGTATGGACTTGCTTGGTGCAGGCTTACGCCGTTACCTAAGGCCGAGGCAGCCGTAGTAAATCGCGCCAATGGCCTGCGCGAACTGCGCCACGGTGTAGTCAGGGTGCGCCTCGAGCTGGCGCATGAGTGCGGTGTTGGCAAGCGATCCGTCAGCGGCGTACTGGCGGATGCCCGGCACGCGGCGCTCTGCGCCCTCGCACATCAGACGGAAGCACACCGGATTCTTGACCAGACGGCCGAAGAGCGAACGGTCCTTGGCCTCGGGCCGCAGCATATAGTCGGTCTCCTGCCACGTCACGGCGAGATATTCCCCGATCTGGCGGAAGATGTCGGCGCAGGATTCACGGCCCGGCTCGGCGGCCTTCGCCATGAAAAACTCCAGACACGGCTTGCGCATGTCCTTCGGTGCGGTGGGGACGATCAGCCGCGCGCCGTCCCAGGCGAGAATGCCCGCGTCGAGCGCCTGTTGGAACGTCCCGGGGTCGAGCTGCGGCAGATGCTTGGCCGCCAGACGGAAAACGCCGGACTGACAGGTGTACTTCTGCAGCGTGCCGGGCAGGCCGGTGTTGAAGTTGTTGATGCTGCGCACGTCGTTGGGGTCATACTGCTTCTGCGCGAAGCTGCCGAGGTCGATGATGCAGTTGTAGACCTCGAGCGGAATCTCGGGGATGGAGCCGTCGGGCAGCACCCAGCCGGTGCCGAGCTCCGTGCCAAGCGTGTGGGCGAAGAAGCCATGCGACACGTCCGCGCCGGCCGCGGCCATTTCCACGGCGGCGGTGAATGCGGCCATGGGGCCGTCGTTGGTGTTCATCACGGCGCCATTCGCTGTGACGTAGGCCGCAAGGGCGCTGTTGAGGCCGGTGATCTTTGCAAACTGCGCCTCGTAGTCGAGCGCTGCATTTTCGCGCATGCCGCGCGTCTTATAGGTCTCGCCGCCCACGATGCGGTTGCGGATGACCACGTCGGGAAAGCACAGGCCGATGGCGTCAAAGTTGCGAAGGGAGCTGCCGGCGGCGGCCTCCATGGCGGCGATGCCGCGCTGCATCTCGTCAAAGCTCGCATGCTTGTCGAGCGCAGCGGCATCCAGCGCTCCGGCCTTTCCCGCCGCGCAGAGGCTGGCTGCGGCGCGCATCAGGCGCGTGATGAGCAAGATGGGGTCGATCAGCTGCGCAGCCTCGGTGAACGACGCCGGAAACCAGTCAAACTCCTTGCAGACCGACAGCCTGCCGTCCACGCTGGCGGCCAGCTTGATGTCGGTGCCGCCGACGTCCATGCCAAGCAGCATCCGCCCGGCCGTCATGGCCGGAAGCGAGGAGAAGACGGGCTGCGCACCTGCCGCCGCGGCCGTCTCACAAACAGCCGGTTCGTCTGCCACGTCCAGTGTGCGGAAGCAGAAGCGCTCCCTGCCGCCGGTAAGCGCGGCCAGTGTCCGCTCGTTTACGTTCAGGCACTTGCCGTAACCTGTGCGCGCGGGCTTGGCGAGGCCCGTCTGGAAGACCTCGTCCAAGGATGCGGCCAGCTTGACAGCTGCAGTGTCCCGGGGGTCGAGGTAGATATCCACACGCACTGCGCCGAGCGAGGACAGCAGGTTATAGATGGTGGCATAGACGTAGGAAGCGACAAATTCCGCTTCTTCGCCGTTTTTCGTCCCGGGCAGCAGCAGCGGGAACTGTTTCACTGCGCCGTCGTAGAGCGTCAGCTGCAGATGAAACGGCCGCGTACCGTGCGCCTGGAACGCGGCACGCACGTCGGTGAGATAGACGGGCAGGTCTTCCTTCGCCCGCTGTAGGAAGGTTTCAAGCATATCGGTTCACTCCTTTATGATGCGTGCCACGCCTTCTTCGGCGGCGATGGCGTAAAACCGGTCCATCTGCTGCCGGGAAAATGCACCGCCCGAGACGGGATATTCGTGCTCGAGCGCGGCATATTTGCTGCGGCAGAGGGGGTTGAAGTTCAGAAGTTCGTATTTGGCCTCCGGGTCGGCGGCATGGATGTAGCGGGCAATGGCGCGTATGTTTTCCTCTGTGGCCGTGTAGCCCGGGATGAGGGGCGTGCGCACCAGAACGTCAGCCTTCTGCGCGAGCAAAAAGCGGTAGTTTTCCAGAATGCGCCCGTTATCCATGCCTACGGCGCGCCGGTGTGCCTCGGCGTCCAAATACTTGATGTCGATGAGAAAATGATCCGTCACTGGCACCAGCGCCTCCAGCGCGCGCTGCGGCGCGAGCAGGCACGTCTCAATGGCGGTGTCCACCCCGGCCTGCTTGCACAGACGCAGCACCTCGGCGGAGAATTCCCACTGCAGCAGCGCTTCGCCGCCGGAGAGGGTTACGCCGCCGTCGCGGCCGAAGAACACCCTGTCGCGCAGCAGCAATTCCGCTGCCGCCTGCGCGCTGATCTCGCGGCCGGTCAGCTCCATGGCCGCCGCCGGGCAGGCCTGCGCGCACGCACCGCACAGGCTGCAGCGGCTGCGGTCAATGTGGATGCGCCCTGTCAGCGTCAAAGCGCCGTCCGGACACGCATGTACGCATGTGCCGCAGTGCAGGCACGCGGCCGGACTGTGCCAGAGCGCGGGATGCGGGTCGACGCCCTCAGGGTTCTGGCACCAAGGGCAGCGCAGTGGGCAGCCCTTGAGAAACAGGGTGCTGCGCAGTCCGCCGCCGTCGTGTACGGCGAAGCGCTTGATGTCAAAGATCGTGCCGGTCATAGCGATTCGTAGGTGGTACGGGCGATGATCTCGTCCTGAAGATCCCGGGCCAGCTCTGTGAAATAGGCGGTGTAGCCTGCCACCCGGACGGTCAGGCCCCGATAATCCTCAGGCTTCTCCTGGGCCGCCCGCAGGTCAGCTTCCCGCAGGACATTGAACTGAATGTGGCTGATGCCCAGGCGGCAGACTGCCCGCAGCAGCTGGGAGAATTTATAGA
The DNA here is from genome assembly GCA_004555655.1 of Clostridiales bacterium. Classification (GTDB taxonomy): domain Bacteria; phylum Bacillota; class Clostridia; order Oscillospirales; family Oscillospiraceae; genus CAG-170. The sequence goes on along the minus strand of SFHJ01000014.1, from coordinate 33,227 downwards.
CGCCTGTATTTGTCTGAAAAAACTGGGGCAGGAACTTCATGTTGAGCAGTGTGCCGTTGCTGGCCTTTTCAAAGGGGAGTTTCGCCACCGACTGCAGAAGCGCCGTGGGCCCGTTGTGGTCGCGGCCGTACATGGCGGATACGCCGCCGTCGGCAAGCGGGTCCTTGGCATAGCGGCCGTCGGCCGACGCACCCACGTTCTGGCCCATGGGGACATGCGCCGAAACGGTATACAGGCCCATCTGATAGATGCCGCCGCGCCCGTTGCGGTATTTTTTCAGGCCGTCGGCAAAATAATTGACCCATTTGCTGCCGAGCTGGTCGACCCAGTCGATGTCATTGCCGTATTTGGGCGCCTTATTCACCAGCATCGCGCGCAGCAGCGGCGCATCTTCGAAGTTTGTCTGCAGCGCATGCAGAAGTTCTTCCGCGCTGAGCTTCTTCTCATCGTAGACAAACTGCTTGATCGCGGCCAGCGAGTCTGCGACGTTCGCCACCTGAATGGCCTGCACACCTGCAAAGTTGTAGTGCGCGCCGCCCTGTGTTACGTCCTGCCCCTTGGCAAGGCAGTCGTCAATGACCGCCGAGAGGAACGGCGTGGGCAGCAGCTTTTCGTGCATCTTCTCGACCTCGGTGACGCATTCGACCATGCGGTCGGAGAAGTAGTCGATCTGCTTGGCAAAGGCAGCTTCAAGCGCTTCGAAGGTCTTGTATGTTGTCAGATCGCCCAGGTCCAGCCCCGTCTTCTGCCCGGTCAGCAGATCCGTGCCGTGGTTGAGCGTCAGCTCGAGCGCCTTGAGCAGGTTGAACATGGCCGCGTCGCTCCATGCAAGGGCGTTGCCGTGGGTGGTGAGCTCCACGCAGCCGACGATGGCGTAGTTCATGGCGTCTTCATGGCTCACACCGTGCGCCTTCAGCGCAGGGATGACCGCCTCGTCGTTGAATACCTGCGGCATGCCGCTGCCGAGGCCGATGACGCGTGTGGCTGCCTCCAGAAGTTCCTGCGGAGAGTTCTTGTAGATGCGCAGCGACAGATTGGGCTGCGGCAGCAGCAGCTGCGATTGCGCCTGTAAAAACAGGTAGCTCAGCTCGTTCGACGCGTCGGAGCCGTCGGCGTTCTGGCCGCCGATGGCGACATTGAAGCCGATGGGGAAGCCTGCGAAGTATTTTGCGCTGTTGGAGTTGCGCAGATAGACCAGCTGGTTGAACTTGAGCCAGAGGCACTCGGTCAGCTCCAGCGCGTCCTCGAACGTCATGCCGGCAGCGCGGCTGGCCTTGAAATACGGATACAGGTACTGATCCATCCGCCCGGGGGAGAACGACGAGGCGTTGCCCTCCATCTGCAGAATCACGTATAAGAACCACGTGGCCTGCAGCGCTTCGTGATACGTTTCGGCGGGAGAATGCGCGAGCTTGCGGCAGACCTGCGCCACTTCGGCCAGATTCTGCTTGCCGGTCTCGCGGTACATCTGTTCGGCCAGTTCGGCGTAGCGCCCGATGAAGGAAATCGCGCCCTCCATGGAGATGATGACGCTCTCATAGAAGTCGTGCTGCTTGCCCGCGGCTGCGGCCAGATGCGCCTGCGCCTCATCGCGGATACCGGCCGGGCCCAGTGCAAGCCACTTTTTCGTGTTGGGACAGATGTGGCCCTGCGAGTGATCCTTCTGGTTGACCTTCACCACCTTGGCGATGGCGTCTACCTGCGGGCCCACGGCCTGCCGGACCTGATCTTCGAGCGACCGGCCCTTCCAGTACGGCAGAATCTGCTCGCGGAATTCCCTGATATCCTCGGGCCGGACCTGAAATTTGTCCTGCGGGCGGGTGGGAAGGCTTTCAAATTCCCGGTCGACCCACGACGCGCCCGTCTCGGGGAAGACAACGCCGCCGCGCACGCCGGGCGTGCGGTTGCCGACGATGCGCTCATCCGGCTCAATGCGGATGGTAATTTCGCACAATGCCGCCTGCAGCGCCCGCGCCCGCTGAATGCAGCGAGGCTGACCCTCGGTGGTCTGATAGCTCTTGGTGACGATGCGTGCCTGCTCGATTGTCGCATAGCGGGGTTCCGCCAGCATCTGCTTTTTCAGTGCTGCAATCCGCTCTGAACAGGGCAGCGCTGCAATTGTGTTGATCTCCATGGCAAAAACCTCCTTTTTGTTTGAATATAGCACAGAACATTCCGGCTGTACACGCACGGATATGCACAAAAGGTATCCGATCGTGAACAATTTTTACTTTGCCTGCCGCTTGACGGAAAAGCGGGGATATGATACAAAAGAACCAGAGAGGGCAGGTGAGAAGACAATGGATTTGGAGGAATACTACAAAATCATCCACGACGGACGGCCAAAGCTCCGGTTTTGTGAGCGCTTTGACGAGACCAGCAGCAGATGGAACTTCAGCCGCCATGCACACCCCTATCTTGAACTGATGTACTTTATCGACGGCAAGGGCGAGATCGAGGTCTCGGGCACGCAGATGTCCATTTCACTTTTTGATACGGTGGTCTATCCCGCGGGCTGGGCGCATCAGGAGGCGTCGGTGTCGGAAAAGCTGCGCGAGATCATCTGCCTGTGGGTCGATCTGCCGGAGCTGCAGCTCAAAGAGCCCATTCAGCTCCACGACCGCGACAACTGCATGAGCAACCTGTTTTGGACAGTCTATCAGGAGGCCAAGCGGGAAAGGTCGGAGCCGTTTATCCTCGAGTATGCGCTGAAGCTGCTGCTGACGTGCGTTCTCCGCGGTCATAGCGAGGCGATGGCGCATGAACTTGCGCCCGCCTATGCGCTGCAGTATATCCACGCACACTATACCGAGCACATCACGCTCGATCAGCTGGCTGCGCTGGAGCACATCAGCAAGTCCTATCTCTCACGGCAGTTCCGCCAGCGGACGGGTATGACGGTCATCGCGTATGTGAACCGGCTGCGCATTGAGGCAGCAAAGCGGCTTTTGACGGCCTCGGACAAGGGAGTCAATGAGATTGCCTACCAGGTGGGGTTTGAATCGCCCAAGTATTTCTACAGGACGTTCCGCAATCTGACGGGCGTCTCGCCCGCTGCGTTCCGGCGGCAGTACAGCAGAACGTCATAACCGGCCTGCGAAAAAAGGCCGGCGCGTACCGCTGCGCTCAGACGACGGAGCCAACCGTAAGGCCGAGCTGCCACGCCATCGCGTCGGCAATGACCTGATGATCCTCCTGATGGCGCAGGCCCGATACCAGCACATACGCCCAGACGGAGCCGTCTTCCATGAAGACGGGTACACAGCCGCCGCAGGCGGCGTAGTTGTCAGGCCGCGCCTGCCAGAACGCCGGGCGCAGACCGGCTTCAGCCTCGACATACGCGCGCAGCGAGCTTGTACCGCTCTGCTGCGATACGGCGAGCTTTTTATCCATCCACCAGTCGTTTTCACGCGACGTACCGGGCATCTTATAGGCGAAGATCACCGCGCCATCTTCGATGATACGGATGGCGGCTGCGCCGTGGTATTTTTCCGCGGCTAGCTCGCGGATTTTGAGGCCCAGCTCCAGCGCCATATCGCGCGTGAACTGCGCATAGCGCAGCCGGGACTCCTGCTGTGCGAGTGTCTGCGGCCAATCTGCTTCCCAGAAAAAATTGCTCATGCTTCTCATCCTTCCATATATTCTATCTGTATTGTATACGACAGCACAAAATGTTGTCAATGAAGGGCTTATGAATTACGAGTGAAAAAATGCACAAAAATGGCGGCGTTTTTTGGGTTTACAGCGCTTGCCGCGTCCCATATAATAAGTTTTGTTATGCAATGGGCGCCTGCGTGCGCCACAACACGGGAACAGGAGAAACGATATGAAGCGAGTTGTTGTGACCGGCGGCAACGCCGGCATGGGCCGGGAATGTGTCCGGCTGTTTTTGGAGCAGGGAGATCGGGTCGTCTTTACCTCCCGTTCGACAGAAAAGGCGCAGAAGGTGCTGCAGGCGCACGCCGGCGCGGAGGAGAGCGGGCAGCTGCGGTTTTTCCGCTGTGATTCGTCCAGCGCTGCGGATGTGGCGCAGCTGGAGGCCTTTACGCGCGAAACGCTTGGCGGCTGCGATGTGCTGGTCAACTGCGCGGCGATTTTCATCGGCGGGCAGGTGCACGAGATCAGCGAAGCCGACTACGATCTACTCATGAACATCGACGTCAAGGGCGTGTTTTTGACCTGCAGGGCGTTTTTGCCCGGCATGCTGGCGCAGAAAAACGGCTGCATCATCAACATTTCCTCGCTCGCAGGCCTGCGCGGCAACTATAATGCCGCCATCTACTGCGCGGCCAAGGCGGCGGTCAACAACCTCACGCGCGCCATGGCCATGGACTACGGCAAAAGCGGCGTGCGCGCCAACTGCGTCTGCCCCAGCGCCACGGGTACGGAGATGTTTTTTGGCGGCTCGTCGCAGCAGGTCGTCGATGCCTTCAACAACCAGAACCCCATGGGCCGCATCGGCCAGCCGGGGGAGATTGCAAAGCTCATCCGTTTTTTGGCGTCGGACGACGCGCAGTATATCAACGGTCAGTGCATCTCCATTGACGGCGGCCTGTCCGCGTGGGCCGGCGAGCCGCGGCAGGATAAGAGCGAAGAAAGAAGATAACTGGACTGTCAGGAAAAGACTCCGCATCAGTTCGCTGCGTGCGCGCCGCGAACGCCGCCGGAGCCTGTCAGGCATTCACAAACCCCGGAACGAAGGTTCCGGGGTTTGTTGCGTTTTGCCGCGTGCTTCAGCGCTGTTTCTTCTCCTGCCGGTAGGCGTTTGGCGTCTTGCCGGTCTTTTCAAAAAAGACGCGGCCGAAGTAGCTGCTGCTGCTGAAGCCGCACTGCAGCGCGACCTCGCCCACGGGAAGATCGGTCATGGCGAGCTGCTCGCACGCGCGCTGCACGCGGTAGTCCAGCAGGTATGCAAACGGCGTAGTGCCCAGCTGCGACTGAAAACAGCGGCCGCAGGCGCGCGGGCTTAGATATGCCGCGGCCGCGATGTCCTCGAGACGAAGGTGCTCGGCGTAGTGCGCGGCGATGTAGCGCAGCATCTGCTTGATGCGCTGATCGTCCGGATTTGCGCGCTCGGGCGGACACTGACCGCGGGTCAGCTGATAAAGGCCCTGCCAGAAAGACAGTAGCGTCTGCTGCAGCTCCAGTTCAAAGCCGTCCGGCTGCTGCTCATAGAGCCGGTAGGCCCGGCAGATTGCGTCCAGCATGGGCGTGTGCGCCGCATGCGCCGGGTCAAATTTGACCAGCGTCAGCCCCGGTGCATGCAGCACTGGCTGGACGTATTTTTCCATGATGCGGCTCGTTTCAAAACCGCCGATGAACTCCGGCAGAAATTGCTGCTCCTCCTGCTCGCAGGCGTCACTCTCCCGGCAGGTGGTCATGTGCAGGACGTTGCTGTTGAGAAATCCGCCCTGACCTGCTTCAAAGCACACCTCGCCATGCGGCAGGTGGTAGACGAGCCGCCCGCTGCGGATATAGAAGATCTCCACCGCGCGGTGCCAGTGCCATGGAAACTGATTGCCGGGAAAGTCGTGCAGGTCGCACAGATCGGCCTGGTAGGGAAACTCCTGTGTCATCACGTTGAGCGTCTCGTGGCGGGTGGATGGGTCCACCCGAATGCTCCCGTCGCAGCGCATGGCGGCCGCCTCCTTTGATAATGTCGTAATACTGCGAAAATATGGCGTAAAAATACTAGTATTTTGCATAGTGCTGACGTTATAATCATAGCAGTTTTTCTGAAGAATGCAAGGAGCGGTTTTATGGCTACGCTGCTGGTGATTATCTATATTTCCTTTATCAGCCTGGGGCTGCCGGATTCCATTCTCGGCAGCGTCTGGCCGCGGATGCAGGCCGACCTCGGCGCGCCTTTGGCGCTGGTGGGGTACTTGTCCATGACCATTACGGCCGGCACCGTCATCTCGAGCGTTTGCTCAGACTATGTGGTGCGGAAATTCGGCACGGGCTGCGTGACTGCGGTGAGCGTGTTGATGACGGCGTTGGGCCTTGCGGGTTTCGCGCTCTCGCCCAACGTGGCCTTTTTGTTCCTCTGCGCCGTTCCGTTGGGACTTGGCGCGGGCAGTGTAGATACCGCGCTCAATAATTTTGTCGCGCTGCACTACGAGACCCGGCATATGAACTGGCTGCACTGCTTCTGGGGCGTCGGCGCTTCGGTGGGGCCCGTCATCGTGTCCATGACGCTGCGCATGGGCGGCATGTGGCGCACGGGCTACGGCATCATCGCCGGACTGCAGGGCATCTTGTGCGCGGTGCTGTTTCTGACGCTTCCGCTGTGGAAGCGCGCCGTACAGCGGCCGGAGATCAGGCAGGCAGACGCGGAAGCGGACGGCGCAGCGGCGGAAACAGGCGGCGTGTTCGCTGCGCTGCGGCTGCGGGGCGCGCTGCCGGTGCTGGGCGGTTTCGTCTTCTACTGTGCGGCAGAGAGTACCGGCGGCCTTTGGGGAGCGAGCTTTGTACACGGCCATTTCGGCCTGCCGGCGGCTGACGCGGCCATCGCCTCCACGCTCTATTTTGGCGCGATCACCGTCGGGCGCAGCCTCGCGGGCTTTGCTGCCAGCCGCCTTTCTGACAAGGCGATGATCCGGCTGGGGCAGCTCGTCGCACTTGCAGGCGTCGCGGTCATCGCACTTGCGCCTACGGCAGCCGTGGCTATGGCGGGCATCGCCTTGGTCGGCCTGGGTTTTGCGCCCGTCTATCCGTCCATGTTGCACGTGACGCCCGCACGCTTCGGCGCGGCGCGCTCGCAGGCCGTCATGGGGCTGGAAATGGCCTTCGCCTACGTCGGAAGCACGTGCTTTCCGCCGCTGTTTGGCCTCTTGGCCTCCAAACTGGGCACGGAGCTCTATCCGTGGTATCTGCTCATCTGTGTGGCTGCCATGCTCGCCTGTACGGAGCTGGCCAATAAATTGGTTTCGATTTCAAAAAAAGAGGTAGAAAAATAGAGCGAATTGTGTTACAATCGAAGCATCATTTGAAAGAAGGAGCCCGGCATGAAGAAACGGGAAACGACGATTCTGGAATTGCTGTCCGAGTGCGGACGAATGGAGGTTGCGGCGCTGGCGGAAAAGCTGGGGGTGTCGCAGGTGACGGTGCGCAAGGATCTTGACGCACTGGAGCAGAAGGGGATTCTCCGCCGTGAGCATGGCTGCGCCGTATTTGGCGGCACGGACGATATCAATAACCGGCTTGCGTTCCACTACGAGGAAAAGCGCTGCATCGCGCAGCGTGCGGCGGAGCTGGTTTCGCCGGGTGAGACGGTCATGATTGAAAACGGCAGCTGCTGCGCGCTGCTGGCTGAGCAGATTGCACGGACAAAGTCCGGCGCAACGATCATCACAAACAGCGCCTTTATCGCCAGCTACATCCGCCGCATCGACGGCGCGCGGGTGGTGCTGCTGGGCGGCGACTTTCAGAACGACGCGCAGGTGATGGTGGGTCCGATCCTGCGGACATGCGCAAAACAGTTTTATGTAAACAAACTTTTCGTCGGCACCGACGGTTACTCCGAGCAGCTGGGCTTTACGGGCAACGACCACCTGCGCGTGCAGGCCGTGCGCGACATGGCCGAGCAGGCCGAGCAGATCATCGTCGTCACCGAGAGTATGAAGTTTTCTCAGCGCGGCGTAGTGCCGCTGGGCCTGACGAACCGGCCGCGTCAGGTGGTAACGGACAGCCTGCTGGAGCCGGAGAAGGAGGCTGCGCTTCGCCGTGCAGGCATCGTGGTGCACAAGGCGGAGGTGCAGGGCAGCGTATGACGAGTTATTATCTGTATACCGGCGGCTATACCGAGCCCGCGCAGATGGCCTCGGGTGAAGTCGTTCCCGGCCGCTGCTGCGGCATCGGCTGCTACGCGCTCGACGGTGAGACCGGCGCGCTGACGCGTCTGGCCGTCACACCTTCCACGCCCAATCCGTCACATCTGACGCTCTCGCCCGACGGAAGATTTCTCTACTGTGTGAACGAACTCAAAGAATACGAGGGTGTGCCCGGCTCCACTGCCTCGGCCTACACCGTGGAAGAGAACGGCGCGCTGCAACTGCTCAGCCGTCAGTTCACCTGCGGCGCCGACGCGTGCTTTGCGGCGCTTACGCCCGACGGCGCGCAGCTGCTGCTCGCCAATTACTCCGGCGGCAGTGTGTGTGCGCTGCCGGTTCTGCCGGATGGCGGCCTGGGCCGTGCGGCCTGTGTGCTGCGCCACAGCGGCCATGGCGCCGACCCTGCGCGCCAGCAGGGGCCGCATCCGCATCAGATTCTGTTCGCGCCCGACGGACGCCATGTCTATGTCTCAGATCTGGGACTCGACCGGCTGGTGTGCTACCGGATGGACGGTGAGACAGGCTGGCTGGTGCGCGACGGCTGGCCGGATATCTGCGGCGTACCGGGACAGGGCATCCGCCATGGCGTGTTTGCCGCGTCGAAGCGGCATCTGTATGTGATGACCGAGATGGCCTGCGAGCTCAATGTCTATGGCTATGACCCCGTCACCGGCGCAGCCTCGCTTCTTCAGCGGCTTTCGGCGCTGGAAGACGGCTGCCGGACGCCGGGCCTCGGCGCGGCCATCCGCCTGCATCCAAACGGGCGGCTGCTGTACTGTTCCGTGCGCGGCTCCGATCAGATCGTGGTGTTCCGCGTGCTGGACGACGGGCGGCTGGAGCCGCTGCGGCATGAACCGTGCGGCGGAAAGATCCCGCGTGACTTTCTTCTCACGCCCGACGGACGCTTTCTGTTGGTGGGCAATCAGGACAGCGACACGGTCTGCGTCTTCGCAGCCGACGGTGAGAGCGGCGCTTTGACGCCGGTATGGACGCAGGAAACTGTTGGCGCGGTGACCGTTCTTGCACTGGCAGAACGGTAACAAGCATAATACATTACCCCGGAGGCTTTCGTATGGCCTCCGGGGTAATATTTCATTATACCGTATTCCTGGAGTTTTATATATGTGCAGTTCGAACAATTTTTTACGTAATTTTTCTACTTTCATTCGTAATTATAGTTTGACACCAACGAAGCATTTTGGTAGAATACTAATAAACTCAGACGGCGGGTATGCACTGCCACGCAGGTTGCCGGTTTGTATAAGCACGGCACAAATGCGGGCGAAAGCGCGCGGGTCTTGTCCGCAGACCGAAAAAGTCCTTTCATTTGTTCACAATCGTGCACCTTTTGTGTCACTTTAAGGGTTACAAATGAAGCAAAAAATGTTTAGAATAAAACCATACAAGATATTTCCAAAAATAAGATGTGATTTTTGTGCAAAATGCTACAACGGTAATTGACGGCGCAGCCGTTGATTATAAAACAATCTTAGGAGGATAAGACCAAATGAAAAAACTGATCGCTCTGCTTCTGGCTCTGATCATGGTGTTCGCTCTGGTTGCCTGCGCTTCCAGCGAGACCAAGACCGAAGAGCCCGCCAAGGCGGAAGAACCCGCCAAGACCGAGGAGCCCGCCGCGGAAGAGCCCGCTGCCGAGACACCCGCCGCTGACGGCGAGATCAAGGTTGCGTTCATCACCCAGTCCCTGTCCAACGCCTCTCAGGCCTATGCCTGGACGCAGTTCCAGAAGTACGCCAGCGATTACGGCTTCACCGTGACCGTGTTCGACGAGGACTATGACGCTCAGAACGGCGTTGCCGCCATCGGTACCTGCATCGCGCAGGGTTACACCGCCATCTGCATCAACCCCACCGACCCCAGCGCGATCATCCCGTCGCTGATGGAAGCACAGGAAGCCGGCGTCATCGTTGGCATGTATTCCTCTGAGCTGCCCGAAGGCTTTACCGAGTACCGTGACTTCATGTGCGGCACCGACGACGTCATGGCCGGCGAGGTTGCTGCCCAGACGCTGATGGAAGCCTTCCCCGACGGCTGCAATGTTGTCGAAGTCGGCGGCCAGTCCGGCCACAGCGCACAGATCAAGCGTCATGACGGCTTTGTCAAGACCATCGAAGGCTCCAACATCAACCTGCTTGACTCCGTCGACTGCGAAGCCTGGGCCAGCGAGGACGCTCTGGCTATCACCGAGGACTTCATCGTCAAGTACGGCGATGAGATCGACGCTCTGTACTGCCACTGGGATGTCGGCGCTACGGGCTGCATCGAGGCTCTGAAGAACGCTGGTATGAACGACGTGTACGTCATCGGCGTTGACGGCTGCTCCGTCGGTTACGACCAGGTCAAAGAGGGCACGCAGGCCCTGTGCATCGGCCAGTCCTTCTCGCAGATGACCCAGGACGCGTTCGACTGCATCACCAAGATCATGAACGGTGAGGAGTGCCCGGACGTTGTCTGGACCGCGCTGGACATCGTGACGGCTGATACCATCGACAATTTCCCCTATCCCGAATGGTAATCTGAGTTTAGGGCATCACCGCACAATTCGGCAAGAGAATTCGGCGAAATATTTTGGCACAAGACAACGTTTGAAAAACACAGGAATACTGGATGTATTTCAAGTTTTTCAAACGGCAGTATTGGGACAAAAGATCCGTCGAAGACCGCAGACGCAATTGCGCGGTGTTGCCTTAGAAACTGAAAGCATCTGTTATCCTGCACAGCTTGCTCCGGCTTTTGCCGGAGCAAGCTGGTCTTAGAAGTCATGACTGGGGGAGGCAAAGAGGTTGGATAAGGCAGCAGAGTACATTCTTGAAGTAAAAGACGTTTGCAAATACTTTCCGGGCGTCACCGCCCTGGACCATGTGTCCATGTCCATTCCCTACGGCGTCGTATACGGCATCGTGGGCGAAAACGGCGCGGGGAAATCCACGCTCATGAAAATTCTGTCCGGCGTCTATGAAAAGGACGCTGGCACTGTTATTTTTAACGGCGAAACGGTTGAAAAAACCACGCCCATTCAGGCGCTTCGCCGTGGCCTGAGTATCATCTATCAGGAGTTCAATCTGGTCAACACCATGACCGTCGGCGAAAACATCTTCCTGGGCCGCTTCCATGAAAACGGCGGCATGCGCGGCACGCACAAGAAGGCCCGGGAGCTTCTGGACAGCATCGGCAGCACCATCAGCACCTATTCCATGGTGGGCGATCTCAGCGCGTCTGAGATGCAGATGGTCGAGATTACCAAGGCGCTGTCCTTTGATTCCAAACTGATTATTATGGACGAGCCCAGCAGCTCTCTGACGTCGGAAGAGCTGAAAAAACTCGGTGAGATCATCAACCAGCTCCGCAGCAAGGGCATCTCCATCATTTATATCAGCCACAAGCTCGATGAGATTTTTGAATACTGCGACATCGTTACCATCATGCGTGACGGACACGTCATCGACACCAAGCCTGTCGGTGAGCTGACCCGTGCGGATATGATCGCCAAGATGGTCGGCCGTACCATTGAAAACGAGTATCCGCCGCGTGCGCATTTTGTCGGCGAGCCGCTGCTCGAGGTGCGCAATCTCAACACGCATAAGCTTCATGACATCAATTTCACCCTGCACAAGGGTGAGATCCTCGGCCTCGTGGGCCTGGTCGGCGCGGGCCGTACCGAGATCATCCGCGCGCTCTACGGCGCGGACAAGGTCCGCGGCCATCAGATCACGCTCGGGGGAAAGCCCGTGAAGATCCGCAACCCCAAACAGGCCAAGAACGCCGGCATGGCGCTTGTGCCGGAAGACCGCAAGCGCGAGGGCCTGATTCTGCCGTTCTCGGTCGAGAGCAACATCACCATGGCCTCGCTCGACCGGCTGACGCATATGGGCATTTTGAACCGCAGCGCGGAGAAGGATATCGCCCAGCGGCAGATTGACGCTCTGGCCGTCAAGACGCCGTCGGCCGCGACCAAGGTGGTCAGCCTTTCCGGCGGCAACCAGCAGAAGTGCATTGTGGGCCGCTGGCTTGAGCTGGGCCCCAAGATCCTGATCCTCGACGAGCCGACCCGCGGCATTGACGTCGGCGCCAAATACGAGATCTATGTGCTGATGAACAAGATCGTGGAGGAAGGCGGCGCCATTATCATGATATCCTCGGAGCTGCCTGAGGTTCTCAACATGAGCAACCGCGTCCTGACCATCTGCGACGGCCGCATCACCGGCGAATTTGAGCCGGAGCATGCCACCGCCGAAGAGATCATGGACAAGGCCATCGGGTGAGAGGGGAGGAAACAGAACAATGAAAACAAAAAGCAGCGCAGCTGCAACCTTCCTGAAGCAGAATCTGGTGCTCTGCGGCATCGTGGTTCTGATCATGGTCACGGCCATTCTCCAGCCCAAGTTTTTGGGCGCGGCCAACCTGACCAACGTTATGCGCCAGCTCTGGCCGCTGCCGTTTATCGCGCTGGGCATGACCTTCGTCATCATCGGCGGCTTTATCGACCTTTCGGTCGTCGGCATGATCTCGCTCGTGGCAGTCGTCACCGTCAGCCTGATTGATCCGCTGGGCCAGGTGGGCGCGATTCTGGTCGGCATCCTGCTCGGCGCGCTTCTGGGCTATATCACCGGCACGGTGCTTACCACCTGCGGCGCGATGACGCAGGCGGAGGTGCTGTTCATTACCTACGGCATGAGCTCGGTGTACATGGCCATCGGTCTGATCTTCACCAACGCCGAGACACTTCGCATTGCCCGCTGCACCAAGCCCATCACCATCTTTAACGCGCTGGGTTCCGGCACCGTCGGCATCATTCCCGTTGTGCTGATCGTTTTCGTGGTGCTGCTCGTGATTATGCACCTGTTCCACACCAAGACGCTGGCCGGCCGCGCCATCAGCCTGATGGGCGGCAACAAGGATGCGGCATATCTGTGCGGCTTCAACGTCAAGCGCAGCATGCGCATGGTCTACACCATCAGCGGCGTCATGTCCGCGCTGGGCGCCATTTCTCTGGTATCGCGTGTCACCACCGCCACCGCCTCCTGCGGCACCGGCTACGAGACCAACGCAATCCTCTGCGTGGTTGTCGGCGGTACCACGCTCAAAGGCGGCAAGGGCAGCGTCCTGCGCACCATGCTGGGCGTCGTACTCATCACGCTGCTGGGCAACTGCATGAATATGCTGGGCCTGTCCACCTATATGCAGACGGTCATGCGCGGCGCCGTATTGGTTGTAGCCATCTGGCTTGACAACCGCAAGGAACTGTAAGGGAGGGCTGCCAAATGAAAACTGCATTATCAAAGATCTGGAAAGTCATTTCCAAGCAGAAGGCAGTTCTGGCGATCCTTGCGCTGCTGCTTCTGATGCTGATGCCGCAGACGCGCGCCATGTTCTACAGCTCCAGCAACTGGATGGAGATGCTCCGCTCGGCAGCGATCCTTGAGATCGTGGCCTTTGGCGTCACCGTCGCCGTCATCTGCGGCGGCTGCGACCTGTCCGTTGGCGGCACGCTGTGCCTTGGCGGTATCGTCACCGTTCTTCTCATCAACGCCGGCTGGCCCATCTGGCTCGCCACGCTGGTGGCGCTGGCCTGCGGCGCGCTGGTCGGCTTTGTCAACGGTTTTCTGGTCGTGCACCAGAAAACGGAGCCCTTTATCATCACCCTCGGCATGGGCATGCTGCTCAAGGGCGTGTGCCAGCAGCTCACGAACGCACATCCGCTGACGAGTACTGTCCCGGCGTTCATGAAGATTTCCAACGGCAAGCTGTTCGGCTCCATTCCGCTGCTGGTCGTGTATATGATTGTGCTGTTTGTGCTGTTCTTCTGCCTGCTCCGCTTTACGAGCTTTGGCCGTAACTGCTATGCCATCGGCGGCAACTATGAGGTCGCCAAATACTCCGGCATCAAGGTCGTCCCCATCAAGTGGACCGCTTTCATCATCAGCGGCGTCACTGCCACGCTTGCGGGTGTGCTGCTGTCGTCCAGAATGAACACCGGCAACTCCGTCTACGGCGATACCACCGGCATGATGGTCAACTGCGGCGTCGTCATCGGCGGCACCTCGTTTGCCGGCGGCCAGGGCGGCATGCTGGAGAGCTTCCTTGGCATCTTTGTCATCCAGCTGCTCAGCAACTGCATGAACACGATGAAGGTCGACGGTTTCTGGCAGAAGCTGGTCGAGGGCCTCCTGATTGTGGCCATCATCGGCGCCGACTGCTATTCGAGAAAGCGCAAGCGCGAGCGCGTCTGATTGTTCCTATCAAAAACGTGATTGGAGTGGACTTCAATGAAAGAACAGAATTATCTTGACCATCTGGTGGGCGTGTTTGGCCAGCCCGTGGCGGAGAATCCCGGCGTGGTCATTCAGGACGCGGCATTTCAGGCGCTTGGTCTGGAGCGGTGGCATTTTCTGACGCTCGATGTGGATAAGGACAAACTCGGCGACGCAATCAACGGCCTTAAGGCCTTCAAGATGCGCGGCATCAACTGCACGATTCCGCACAAGATCGAGGTCATGCAGTATCTCGATGAGATTTCCGAGAGCGCAAAGCTCATCGGTGCGGTCAATATGATCGTCAACGACAACGGCCGGCTGTTCGGAGAAAACACCGACGGCAAGGGCTTTATGATGTCGCTGGCGTCGAGCGGCGTGGATGTGAAGGGTAAAAAGGCCGTGGTCTTTGGAGCGGGCGGCGCAGCGCGCGCCATCTGCGTGGAGATGGGTCTGGCCGGTGTGGCCGATATCACCATCGTCAACCGCGCGCAGGACCGTGCGCTCGGCGATGCGCTGATGGCCATTTTGCGCGAGAACACGAAGACGGAGGTTCGCTACATCGACTGGGACGGCCAATTCTCCATTCCCGAGGGCACGGATATCGTGGTGAACGCCACCTCCGTGGGCCTGTATCCGAATGTGAACGACATGCCAAACATTGATCTGGATTCGATTCTGCCGACGATGTTCGTGCAGGACGTCATCCCGAATCCGACCGAGACCGCGCTCATCAAGGAGCTGCGCCGCCGCGGCATTCCCTGCGCCACCGGCGCGGGAATGCTCATCAATCAGGCTGCGCTCAATATCGAGATGTGGACGGGTCTCAAGCCCGACAAGGACGTCATGTACAAGGCGCTGGAAGAAGCGCTGGCGTAAACTGATACAAATGGAAAAACAGGCAGGACGTATGTTCTGCCTGTTTTTTGTGTGGCCGCTGATTCTGACAGGGACTTCCGGCAGTTTCTGCGCGCCCGCCTGCAGATGAAGCTTTCCGGCGCCATGTCCATGGCGAAAAGGGGATATCTGCGGTCCTGACGGTCAGATGCCACCGGAGCCATGCACCAAAAACCGGAAGAACGGCCGGAAAAAGCTGTACATTTTCGCACGGTTTCTGTATAATACCAGGTAAGAGGAACGAGAGCAGCTGCTTTTCCGGCAGGCTTCTTTTGTGCAGGAGGCGGGCGGTTATATCTGCCGGGGCATGCACGGGGCGCGCCCTGCATGGAAGGCATTACGCATTGGCCGCGGAAACGCGGCCGGAAAGCGAGAAACATATGCAGACGAGATTTGTATTTTCTGCCCCGGGACGCACGGAGCTGAGCGGCAATCATACCGACCACCAGCATGGGTGCGTGCTGGCCGCAGCGGTGAATCTGGAGACGACGGCGGAAGTGCGCTTAAACGGCACGGACGTTATCCGCGTTGCATCTGAGGGCTACGCGCCGGTCGAGATCAATCTGCACGATCTGCGCGTTCATGAGGATGAAAAAAACACCACCGCCGCGCTGATTCGCGGTGTGGCGGCGGAATTTGTGCGGCGCGGCGCAAACGTGCAGGGCTTTGACGCGACGGTGCGCTCGAGCGTGCTGCCCGGAAGCGGACTGTCGAGTTCTGCTGCGTTCGAGGTGCTCATCGGCACGATTCTCAATGAGCTGTTTTTTGGCAAGTCGCTCACCGCCGTGGAAATTGCGCAGATCGGCCAGTACGCCGAGAACGTCTACTTCGGCAAGCCCTGTGGTCTGATGGACCAGACGGCGTCGAGCGTGGGCGGCATGGTGTTCATTGACTTCAAAGACCCTGCCGAGCCTGTAGTCGAGAAGCTGGCGTTTAACTTTGAGAAGACCGGCTATGCGCTCTGCATCATCGACTCGCGCGCGGATCACGCAGATCTCACAGACGAGTATGCCGCCATCCCGGCCGGAATGTGCGCGGTGGCGCGCGTGTTCGGCAAACATGTGCTGCGCGATGTGTCAGAAGAAGCTTTCTATGCGCGCCTGCCCGAGGTGAGAAAGCAGTGCGGCGACCGCGCCGTGCTGCGCGCAATGCACTTCTTTGCAGAAAACCGGCGCGTGCAGGCGCAGGCCGCAGCGCTCCGAACGGGTGATTTCGCAGAATTTCTGCGTCTGGTAAACGAATCCGGGCGAAGCTCGTGGATGTACCTGCAGAATATCATGCCTGCGGGCGCTTCGGCGCATCAGGAGATGGGCGTGACGCTGGCGCTGTGCCAAAAGCTGCTGAATGGGCGCGGTGCATGCCGCGTGCACGGCGGCGGCTTTGCCGGTACGTCGCAGGCGTTTGTCCCGGCGGATATGCTGGAAAACTTCAAGGCAGGCGTTGAAGCTGTGCTCGGCGCTGGCAGCTGCCATGTGCTGTCAATCCGGCAGGCAGGTGGAATACGCGTGGAGTGAGAAAGAACGATGGATATCAATACTTATCTGGCCTGCCTTGTGCACTACGGCCTTGAGAAGAAACTCATTGAGCCGTGCGACGAGGTTTACATCATCAATCAGCTGCTGCAGGGAATGCAGCTGGACAGCTTTGCAGCGGCTGCGCCCCTGGATATTTCGCTGGAGGAAACTTTGAACGGCCTCGTGGACGACGCGGTCGCGCGCGGCGTATGCGAAGGGGATATCACAAGCCGCGACCTGTTTGACACCAGACTCATGGGCGTACTTACACCTGCGCCGCACGAGGTGCGCGCGAAATTCTCCGCGCTCTATGCCGAGAGTCCGGAGAAAGCCACCGGCTGGTATTATAATTTCAGCCAGAATACCAATTATATCCGCCGCTACCGCGTCGAAAAGGACGTGCACTGGAAGACGACGACGGAGTATGGCGAGCTGGATATCACGATCAATCTTTCAAAACCGGAGAAAGACCCGCGTGCCATCGCGGCGGCAAAAAAAGCGCCGCAGTCCGGTTACCCCAGGTGCCAGCTCTGCGCGGAAAACGAGGGCTATGCCGGACGGTTGAACCACCCCGCGCGGCAGAATCACCGCATCATCCCCGTGAAAATTGCGGGTACGGACTGGTTTTTGCAGTATAGCCCGTATGTCTACTACAACGAGCACTGCATCGTCTTTAATTCCGAGCATGTGCCGATGGTGATTGATCGCGGCGCATTTGAGAAGCTCCTCGACTTTGTGACGCAGTTTCCGCACTATTTTGTCGGCAGCAACGCAGACCTTCCCATTGTGGGCGGCTCGATTCTCAGCCACGAGCATTTTCAGGGCGGGCACTATTGCTTCCCGATGGAAAAAGCGCCCGTGGAGCAGGAGATTCTGTTCGCGGGCTTCGGGGATGTTGCGGCGGGCATCGTGAAGTGGCCGATGAGCGTGATCCGCCTGCGCGGAAGGGACCGCGCGCGTCTGGCGGAACTGGCAGATAAAATCCTTACCTGCTGGCGCAGCTACACCGATGAAGCTGCCTTTATCTATGCCGAAACGGACGGCGGCAAGCACAACACCATCACGCCCATCGCGCGCCGCAGGGGAGAGGACTATGAGCTTGATCTGGTTCTGCGCAATAACATCACGACAAGCGAGCATCCGCTGGGCGTATTCCACCCGCATGCAGAGCTGCACCACATCAAAAAGGAGAACATCGGCCTGATTGAGGTGATGGGGCTTGCGGTGCTGCCTGCGCGGCTCAAACAGGAGCTTTCCGGGCTCAGAACGGCCATTCTGGAAAACCTGCCGCTCACCGGGGCGCTGGAAAAACATGCGCCGTGGGCGGAGGAGCTCAAAGCGCGCCACACATTCACCGCTGGGAACGCGGAGGACATTCTCCGCGAGGAAGTGGGACATGTCTTTGCGCAGGTTTTGGAGCACGCGGGCGTGTATAAGCGGACACAGGCGGGCCGCGCGGCGTTTGCGCGGTTTGTACATGCGGTAAACGCGCGGGCGTGACGGGAACAAGATAGAAACTGTGGCCGTCAAATGTGGCACGGCGCACAGCCGGGGACAGAACATATGAGAGTTACCATTCCCAACTGCATCACACTTTTTCGCATCGCAGGTACGCTTGGGCTGCTTGCCGTGCGTCCGATGACGCCGGTATTCTTTGTGCTCTACACGCTCTGCGGCATAAGCGATGCGCTCGACGGCTGGCTTGCACGGCGGCTGCATATGACAAGCGAGTTCGGCGCGCGGCTGGACAGCATTGCGGATTTGCTGTTCTATTTTGTGATGCTGATGAAGCTGATGCCGGCGCTTACTGCGCTGCTGCCGTGGCCGTTCTGGTGCGCGGTCAGCGCGGTGGTGTTGGTGCGGCTGACGGCCTACGCCGTGGCGGCGGTCAAGTTCCGCCGTTTTGCTGCGCTGCATACAAAATTCAATAAGCTGACGGGGCTGCTGGTCTTTGCGCTGCCGTATGTGCTGTCGCTGCCGTTTGCGACGGGCTATTGCTGGTGCGTCTGCTGCGTAGCTGCCGGTTCATCGGTGCATGAGCTGTGCATCCACATCTGCCGCCGCGATTATCACAGCCAGCGGGAGAGCTGGAGAAAGAAGGAAAAATCGTGAAACTGTCCGCGATTGTTTATACCTCCAATACCGGCTATACGGCCGAATATGCCAGGCTCCTCGGCGAGCAGACGCGCCTGCCTGTTGTGCCGCTGGCACAGGCGGAGCAGTCGCTTGCGCGTGGCAGCCGGATCATCTATCTCGGCTGGCTGATGGCGGGCAAGGTGCAGGGCTACCGGAAGGCTGCCAGGCGCTTCACCGTGTGCGCGGTGTGCGGCGTTGGCATGGGTGTGACCGGCTCACAACTTGCCGACGTGCGCAAGACCAACGCCCTGCCCATGACGCCCCCGCTTTTTACGCTGCAGGGCGGTTTTGATCTGGCGAGGCTGCATGGCGTGTATCGGTTCATGATGACGGTCATGAAAAAGACAGTGGGGAAGGGGCTTTCTGAAAAGCAGGGCCGCACGCCCGACGAGGACGCAATGCTGGAGCTTCTGCTGCGCGGCGGCAGCCGCGTGAGCCGTGAGAACCTCGCGGACGTGCTGGCGTGGTACAGCGAAAACGGAATCTGAGGCAACACCGCGCAATTGCGTCTGCGTTTTTCAAGCGCTGTCCTGTGCCAAAATATCTCGCCGGATTCTCTCGCCGAATTGTGCGGTGATGCCCCAAGAAAAAAGCAGGAGGCCTGGCCTCCTGCTCAGCGTGTCGAAAAAGCCTCGCAGAGTTTCGCGCCCGCAGGCGCGAAAGACATGTAAATCATTTTCCCGGCGGCGTGTACGTCGGGAAAAATACACTTCGGCCTGCAAGTGTGCAGGCTGTCCGCTTTTGGCGGACAGCTCGTGCGCGCAGCAGGCCGCAGCCTGTTGTCGAAAAACTCCAATGGAGTTTTTCGACAGCCGCAGCAGGAGGCCTGGCCTCCTGCTTTTGTACAGATTTATATCGAGCATATTTCCTGCGCGGGTGTCAGCGCGGCGCTTTTTTTTCGGCGAATACGCGGCAGACCACCTGGATGGCGGCGTACAGCACGCCCGCCACGGGCCAGACAATCCAGGTTGTCCGCCAGCCGTCCGTGGCGAAGCTCCACGCCAGATACCCGGCCGTGACGGCAAGCCAGTATACAGTCCCGACGACATTCATCGGCGAGCGTTTTAGCTTGGGGTCAAATTCGCCCTCCTGCAAAAGCGTCTGAAAGCTGGCCCAGATGACGCCGGTGCGGATGAAAAACACCACACCCACGCCCACCATGACAAGAAGAACCGCTGTCATGTATACGGCAGTCGCGTCGCTTGAATCCAGCGCCAGTCCCAAAAACAGCGGGACAACGGACAAGATGCAAAACAGCGTGCCCAGCATGTTGTTGCGCATATAGGCTGGCCGGTAGTCCGACTGCCTGCGGCGCACAGACGCGGCCACACCCGGCTCAAGCAAAAACGCACCCGCTTTGATCTGCGCAAACGGCGCGGTGACAGATCCGCTGGAGATAAACAGCATCACGGCTGCCGCCACCAGCAAAAGCAGCGCGACCATACCGATTCCGGCTGCAGTATTCTCCGCCAGCGTGCTGCTCAGCGTAGACTTGGCTGCGAGCACGATCAGCGCCACGGGCGAAACGACACACAAGAATGCACCCAGCGCTATGCGCCACGACGTGTTCTGCTTGGCTGCGAGAAAGTCCTCGGCCCCGGCCATCGTCACGCGATGCAGGCAGCTTTCCTGCGCCGCGGGCAGCGTCCCGGGAAGCGGAGCGTCGTCTTTCAGAAGTTCGTCGGTCGTAACGCCGAAGAGTCCGCTCAGCTGCACGAGCTTGTCAAGGTCGGGCGCAGATTGTGCGCTCTCCCACTTGGATACGGCCTGCCGCGAGACGTTCATCCGCTCGGCCAGTTCTTCCTGCGACCAGCCGCGCTGCCGGCGCAGCTGGGAAATCTTCTCTGCTAAATTCATGAAGGCCACCTCTTCCTTTGTCAGGTTTTTTGTTCCGTGTGCCATCATTCTAACTGCTTTTCCGGTTGCAGGCAACCAACCGGTGCATGGAAAATCGGCAACCGGTGGTTGCAGCGGGGATAACCGCCGCTTTTTTCAGTTCTGGAAGCGGATCTGTTCGCCGAGAACCGGCTGATAGCGGCAGAGCGCCGCGCCGTCAAGATCCTCTCTGTGCATGTCCACAGCCGAGATCTGGTGGTTTTCATACGTCGTGTAGTAGTACACGCCCGTGCGTGTATTGCAGCAGGAGGTGTAGAGCGTGATCTCATATTTGCCGGGCTCGACCTCACAGCAGCCGCGCTGCTGGTCGACGGAGCCGAGAATGTGGAAAAACTGGCTGACACTCTCGTTTTCCGACGAACCGGAGCGCGCGTGCAGCTTTGTGAATGCCACGCGCACAAAGCGCGACGCCGACGACAGGTCGCCCGGCAGACCCATCGCGCCCATGCCGCGGCTGTAGGTTTTGAGCGGCAGTCCGGGGGCGAATGTGTTTTCCGGCTGTCTGGGCGAGAGGTGCATATAGTTGTTGAGTCCGAAGAGCTGCTCGTCAAACGGCGGGTTGTTGGTCATCACGCCCACGGGGTTGGGGTAGATGTGCAGGCCGTCGGCCATCGATTCGACCGTGATGGCCTCGTCCCTGTCCGCAATGAGCCAGTGCAGCTGCGCCGGCGGCAGCTGGTCATTGAAGGGCGTGTCCGTGATGTTGATCTTCTTCAAAAGCGCCAGCGCCTCAGAGACGGTTGCGCACTGGCTGAGAATCCATGCGATGATCTCAAACTGCGCCACATTGTCCTTGCCCTCTTTGACGGGGTTGTAGTGCGCGTTTCCAACAAAGTTCAGCCCCGCCATGCCGAGGCCCTTTTCATTCACTGCGTCGTAGTACAGGGGAAATCCCTGACACACGAACGCCATGCCGATCATGGCGTAATGGGTCTGCAGTGCGGGAAGGTGGCGCAGGGGAATCGGAAAATTGCGTGGCGTGACGACGATCTCGTCGCCGTAGGAAAACTCATAGTCGAGCGTTCTGCCAAAATAGAAATCTTCGGTTTTATAGGTCGCAGCCGTGCACATACACTTGCCTCCGTTCGTATTTGTACTTCCATTTTAGTATATTGGGGTGCACTTGGCAATGGTTTTCCCCAAAAAATCGCGGCGCATACGCTGATACGAAAGGGCCCCGACCAGAAGGCCGGGGCTTGTGCCGTTCATTTCCTGCGGAATTTTACAGCAATGAGAAGTCCTGCGAGCAGCACGAGTATACAGACGCCCAGCAGAATGAGCGCGCCCATGTTTGGCGCCTGCGATGCCGCAGTCATGCCGTTCGGGGCTGCAGGCGCGTTATCCGCCTCCATGCCGGGCCGGTCCATCTGCGGCGCTTCGCCAAAGGCAAAAGGCACGTCCTCGCCCGGCATTTCGGGCGCTGCGGCGGCGTTTGGCGCTTCGCCGAAGTCCGGCTGCCCGGTCGGGGGATTGTCGCCAAACGCGTCTTCAGCATCCAGCCGCTCGCCGCGTCCGCCAAAGTCGCCGAAGAGCTTGCCCATGCCGTTCGCGCCGCCGCGCCCGCCCTGCGCCGAGCCCATGTCGGACAGCGTGAGCCCGGAGACATCTATCAGCGCCGATGCATCCGCGGCCTGTCCCGCCGCAGTGGCGGGGATCGTGCCATCCAGCTGGCCGCGCACGCTCTGTTCGCGCAACTGGCAAAAAGTGCGGAGCGTTGCGACGCCGGTTTCAAACGCGTCATAGCTGTAGAACGCGGTCGGGTCTTTTTCCACATACGGCGCGATCAGCGCCCTGGTCTGGTCGATGCGCGACAAAATATCCGCGCTGTCGAGAAATTCCGCGAAATACTGATGGTATTGCGCCGTATAGCTCTCATCTGCGAAAATCCAGTCGAGCATTGGCCTGCCGCTGCCCGTGCTTGACAGCGGGGTATCGATGGGGTCATTGACGGCGCTGGCTGCGTCCGTGGTCTGGAACGAGCCGAAGGCCAGATTGTAGTCCCACGGGATCATTGACAGCAGTCCGTCTTTTTCGTACAGATAGTAGTTGTGCAGCAGCGAGCCGGTGTAGCTGTCGCCGTTGACAAGGTAATTGTGCACCACGAAGTAGCGCAGAACGGCGTCGGTATCGACCGCGCTTTCGATGTCTTCTGCGCTTGAGAGCGTCTGCAGCGCGGCAATGAGCCGCGCCTGATCGGACGCGGTGACGGCTGTTTTGGCGCTTTCAAAGATGTAGGAATAGCTCTCAGGGTCGTCGTCAATGTATTGCAGCGCAGCGCTGCCGGAACCCAGGCCGCCGCGGCCGGCCTTTCCCGCCTGCGCGTTCCAGGCGTCCGGCTCCGTGCCGTCCATCTTTTCAGCGCCCATTTCCATATTGCCTTCCAGCTGTTCGCTGTCGGGCTTGTAGAGCTCGCCGTAGTCCGTACCGTAGTTGCGCTGCAAAAACGATTCCTCCACACCCTCCACCGCCAGATACAATCCCCAGTCCTCGCCGTTGACAGTGACGTAGACATAGCTGCACAACGGACTTGCCACGCCGAACGACCCCATGAGTGTATAGGCCAGATAGTCCTTCATACATGTTGCGTCCTGGATGAGGTTGTTGAGACTCAGCTTGTCAAGGCCGTAGTAGCTTTTGCCGCTGTCGTAGTGGTCAAATTCAATCTTAAAACTGTAGCGTTCGGAGTCCATCGACGAGACCATGCTGAGCGAGGAGTTGCCCTTGCCGCGGATGGCGACGTTTTTGAAGGCCTCACCGTCAATAACCACTGCGCAGGCGGCATATTCCTCACTCTGGCAGGTATCGAGAAAGCCGTCCCAGTCGTCCATGACGATATCAATGGTGTGCACGCGGCCTTGCTCGAACAGCCGCGTTTCATAGCCCATGACGCTGCCGGCGGTATCGGATTCCGGGGCGCCCACGCACAGCAGAAGAACCGTCAGCGCCAGCGCAAGCAGCACGAAAACAGGGCACACCCGGTCAATGTTTCGATGCGTTGCCAAAAGCCCGCCCCCTTAGCCCATGAACTCGCCGTTGTAGCTGACCAGCGCTGCGCTCGCAACACCGGACATGCCGGAGAGCGTATTGATGAAATCTGTGTTTCCGTCTTTCAGCCGGACCTCGAGGTTCAGCTCGATCCGGCCCTGCTGCGCGCTCTTGCTCTTCACGACGCAGCGCTGCACGTGCTGCTCCAGAAACGCCCGCGCGGCCGACTCACTGCTGCTGTCTTCACAGCAGAGTACAACGATATAGGGGCTCACATGCGGCTTTTTGTTGACGAATACGAGCAGAATCACGCCGACGACCACGCTGCCGATCACGGCCAGCGGAATCATACCTGCGGCCAGAATGATGCCCACGGCGATCGACCAGAACAAAAACGCAAGGTCCAGCGGCTCTTTGATGGCCGTGCGGAATCGGACGATGGACAGCGCGCCCACCATGCCGAGAGACAGCACGACATTGCTGGTGACGGCCAGAATCACGATGGTGGTAATCATCGTCAGTGCGATGAGCGTTACGCCGAAACTGGACGAGTACATCACGCCGGAGAACGTCTTCTTGTACACCAGAAAGATGAAAAGTCCCAGTGCGAACGCCAGGACGATGGCGATGAGTATGTCGAGAATGTTGACGCTTGTCACGTTCTCCAGAAAGCTGGATTTAAAAATGTCATTGAAATTCATACAGTTGACCTCCTGTTGTTTGTCTCAGCCGTAGGCGCGACAGAGAACGTATTTGGAAAATGCTTCGGCGCGGCAGCCGGGCAGCTGCACCGCGTCGCGGATGACGGACGGCAGATATTCATCCCATTTGACCTCCAGCACGACAGGCGCGTCCGGCGCCGGGAGCATGGGACACGCGGCGTTCAGAAAATCCGAGCAGCCAAGGCACGTGCGGATGTCATAGTCCAATGTCACGCGCACATGTCCGGGCGCGTAGACAAACGGCTCTCTGGTGTAGTCCACGATGGTTTTGGGACGCAGAAGCTGCATGCGCATTTTGCTGTAGAGCTCCTGCACCAGCGCCTGCCCGCTTGCCATCATCCAGTCGAGCCTGCCGTCTGTAATGGCCTGCGCCTCGGCGGCGGACAGTGCCGCGCAGTCCTTTCGTCCGAGACCGGCGTATTTGCTCTTCTTTTCCAGCCGGATGAAGCCAAGCTCGCCGTTATAATACCGGATACGGAACTTTTCCCGGCGGCTCACGCCGTTTTGATTGTCCCACAGCGCAGTGTCGGTGGGTGTGTCAAAGTACAGGCTTCTCACGCGGTAGCGCCCGTTTGTGGCATGTGCGTCTGTACCGCAGACGGCGCGCAGCCGCTGCCGGATGGACAGCATGTCGCCGCGGCTGATCTCAAATTTCCATTCATGGCGGTAATCCATGACGTATCTCCTTTCCTGTTTATTTGTGAAGCGTTGTATTGACAGGCATAATTGTAGCCCGGATGGCTGAATCGCCGCTGAAAACCGGAGCGCTGGTTTGTAAAAGAAATGTTAACGGCTGCTTTTCAGCTCCAATTCAGACAACAGATGTATTATAATGAAAATCCCATTTCCGCACGGAGGATTTGCGATGAAGATACTGGTCATTGAGGATGAAAAGCTGCTCGCGGATGCGATCAAGGCGCTGCTGGAGAGCAAGGGCTTCTGTGTCGAAGCGGTCTACGACGGGCAGACGGGCGCGGACTACGCAGAGCTCGGCGTTTACGATCTGCTGATTCTGGACGTCATGATGCCTGGACTCGATGGCTATGCGGTCGCGCGGCAGGTGCGTGCAAAGCGCTGCGCCACGCCAATTCTCATGCTCACGGCACGTGCCGCCGTGGAAGACCGGATCGAGGGTCTGAACGCCGGGGCGGACTACTACCTGACCAAGCCCTTTGACACGCGGGAGCTTCTGGCCTGCATCAATGCGCTGCTGCAGGCGGCGGCGAACCGGCCGTTTTCGGCAGACCGTCCGTTTGCCCCCGGGCGGCCGGATGCGGTGAATCTGCCATATTTTGTACTGCAGTTCGGCATGCACGGCGAGCTGCTCACCGCCGGGGCGGATACAGTCACGCCGGATGATGAACAGACGCTGCAGAAAATTGTGGACGCCGCACTGCAGTCGCCCGACTCTGTGGGCGTGCTCAAAGACGAGCAGCTGCGCTTCCTGCGCACCGACACACCCGAGGGCCTGCGGATTTTATATGCCGATATTTCAAGCGAGCTTGCCACCATGCGCAATCTCCGGCGCAACTGCGTGCTCATCGGCGTACTGGGCTTTTCCGGCTTCCTGTTCATCAGTTTTTTGCTGGCGCGCTGGGCCGTGAAGCCGGTAGAAAAGGCGTGGCAGCAGCAGCGGCAGTTTGTGGCCGATGCGTCGCACGAGCTGAAAACACCGCTCAGCGTGATTCTCACGAACGCCGAGCTTTTGCAGGCAGAGGGGTGCGGGGCGGAGGAAAAAACGGGCTTTGCGGTGAATATTCTGCTGATGGCGAACCGGATGCGCGCACTGATCGCGGGACTGCTGGAGCTGGCGCGGGCGGACAACGGTGCGGTGCGGCAGGCGTTTGCGCGCGTGGATCTGAGCGCGCTGGCAGAGGCCTCCGCGCTGCCGTATGAGCCCATGTATTATGAAAAGGGCCTTTCGCTGCGCTGTGAGATCGAACCGGGCGTGACGGTCACCGGCAGCCAGATGCATTTGACGCAGACGGTCTGTATCCTGCTGGATAATGCGCTGAAGTACTCCGCACCGGGTGCGGCGGTGGAGCTGTGGCTCAAGCGGCAGGGAAGACACTGCCTGCTGCGCGTTTCAAATGAAGCGCCGCCCATTGAACCGGAGAAGCTCAAGCACCTGTTTGAGCGTTTCTACCGGGCGGACACTGCAAGAAATGCCCCGGACAGCTACGGCCTGGGCCTGTCCATCGCTGAGCGCATCGTAAAAGAGCACAAGGGCCGCATCTGGGCCGAGAGCAGCGGCGGCTGGAATCGCTTTTTTGTGCAGCTGCCGCTATAAAAAATGGCAGGAACGCCCGCGGCGTTCCTGCCAAAAAGCAGCGTCCTGCTGCAGCATGCAAATCGCCCGCCAACGGCGGGCGATTTGCATGATTTTCGTTCAAAAAGGTATTTTCGGAACATTTATCCCAAAGCAACGTCTAATATCATCATAACGCTGAAGCCGACGGCAAAGAATACGGTGCCGATATTGGAATGTTCGCCTGCCGACATCTCCGGGACGAGCTCTTCCACCACGACATAGAGCATGGCGCCCGCCGCAAAGCTGAGCAAGTACGGCATGGCCGGCAGCAGAAAACCGGCCGCCAGAATGGTCAGAAGCGCGCCGAGCGGCTCTACGATGCCGGAGAGAACGCCGTAGAAAAAGGCCTTGCTTTTGCGTGTGCCCTCGGCGCGCAGCGGCATGGAGATGATCGCGCCCTCGGGGAAATTCTGAATTGCAATGCCGAGTGAGAGCGCCAGCGCAGCCATGGGGGAGACGCCGGCGTTTCCGGCCAGATATCCCGCGCAGACGACGCCGACTGCCATGCCCTCGGGAATGTTGTGCAGCGTGACCGCCAGCACCAGCATTGTCGTGCGCTGCAGGCGGCTTTTGGGGCCTTCTGCCTGCTCGGCATTGCGGTGCAGATGCGGAATGAGATGGTCGAGCAGCAGCAAGAACAAAACGCCCAGCCAGAAGCCGGCCACGGCCGGAAGGAAGCGGAGCTTGCCCATCGCCGCCGCCTCTTCCAGCGCCGGGATGAGCAGACTCCAGATAGAAGCGGCTACCATCACGCCCGCCGCGAAGCCCGACAGTGCCCGTGCAAGCCGCTCGCTCATGGAATGTTTCAAAAAGAATACGCAGGCCGCGCCCAGAGCCGTGCCCAGAAAGGGCAGTAGCAGCGCCTGCAGAACCTGAACGATCATGTATTTGTCCCCCGTTGTGTGGTGTTGTGACGGTTTGACTGTACCACGAAGCGCGCGCGGTGTCAAGCGGACAAATTGCGCCGGGCTTTTGCAGCGGCGTGCGGAAATGCGTGAATATGTGCAGTTTTTGGCTTTACATCCGTCTGCACGGCGCAGTACAATAAAAAAGCCGCAGCCCGGTATTTTGGCGCAAAAGGGCTGAGGGAAGGGGGAGACGGATGCTGGCAGCAAAAAACGGCGCGAAGAGCATGCTCCGCGCACCGGTTAAAACAGTCGTTTTTGGACTCATTCTGGCGGTGTTGGCTGCGCTGCTGTCGGTGACGTTCTGCGTGTATGCCGCCGTGCAGGATTATCTGCGTGCCTGTGATGCGTATTACCACACCGTGGCCGAGCTGGAATATATCGGCGCTGCCTATCCGGACGAGAGTGTGTTCGATGCGGGTCTGGCCGATGCGGTGGCTGAAAATGAGCGCGCGCTGCAATCGCTCGTCCACGCCGGGGGCGTGATCCGCTTTGAACCTGCCGGCAGCGCGCTTGCTGTCCCAGAGCAGCTGCACAGATCCGATTCGCTTGTCTACGACCCGGACGCGGCGGTTTTACAGGTGCGCGTAAAATTCTGGGACGCTTCGAGCGAGGCGTATACGTGCTACGTCACGTCCACGCTGTATTCGCGTGAGAATTATGACGGCATGCTGATTCTGATGCGGACGGACCAGGCGGAAGAAAGCGATGCGCAGGCGCTGGAGGCTGGGACGAGCTGCGTTGTGGCGGGCCGCTTTTTTCAGGGTACGAGCAGCTACCCGTGGTTTCAGGCCCGGGAAATGACGATGCAGCTTGGCGGCGGCACGCATACGGTGCCCGCCCACACGCAGCTCCCGGGTGAAACTGTCCCGGAAGAGAGCGAATACCGGCAGCTTGCGAATGTTCTGGAAAAGCGCAACAGCAGCTTCCGCGTTCAGAAGACCGCCTGCCTGGAGGACTTCCTGCCGTTCCAGCAGGAGGAGCTGGTGATCGTCGAAGGGCGGACGTTTACGCAGGAGGAGTACGCGCAGAAAGCAAACGTATGCGTCATCTCTGAGCGCGTCGCAGGTTTGTTCTCGGCCAAGCCGGGCGATACCGTGCGGCTGGCGCTCTATGAATCCAATGCCGACCTCTATCAGACGATACCGGCGGAAGACGCCGGCGCGCAGGAATATGAGATCGCCGGCATCTGCAGCAACGGTGCGGAGGACCCGTATTGGATCTATCTGCCGGACGCCGGCGCA
The DNA here is from genome assembly GCA_004555655.1 of Clostridiales bacterium. Taxonomy (GTDB): domain Bacteria; phylum Bacillota; class Clostridia; order Oscillospirales; family Oscillospiraceae; genus CAG-170. The sequence continues at coordinate 4,513 of SFHJ01000014.1, read as the reverse complement.
GCGCAGGATGCGGTTTTCCCCGTAACCGGCTACCGTCTGGGGCAGTTCCGGCTGGAAAACGCGAAGGCGGAGCAGTTTTATGAATCCGCGCAGGCGCTCAGCGCGCAGGGCTTCCGACTGAGTGTGTACGATCAGGGCTATTCCGCCGCCATCGAGCCGTTCCGGCAGCTGCAGCTGATCTGCCGCATCTTCCTTGGCGTCTGTGTGCTGCTGGCGCTTGCCGTTTTGTCGCTGCAGAGCCACCTGTTCGTCTCCAGACAGCGTGAAAGCGCGCAGACCATGCTCGCGCTTGGCAGCGGCCGGGCACATGTCTATGCGTATTTTCTCGCTGCAGCGCTGCTGCTCAGTTTACCTGCGGCGGCTTTGGGATGCGCCGGCGGAAGGCTGCTCGAACGGCGGGTGCAGCTTGTGTTACAGCAGTTCGTATCGCAGTTTGCCGCGCAGGACCTGCGCTATTCCAACAGTATGCTCTCGCTGACCAGGACACTTTTGTTCGACCCGGTAATTCCCGCGTCTGTATATCTTGCGGCGGGGATTGCCACGGTGCTTGGGAGCGCCGCCTTGGCCGCGCTCTTCACCTGTTTTGCTCTGCGCCAGCCAACGCCCCGCAAACAGCGCGCTGCGCAGAAAACGCCGCGTGCAGCCAGAACGTCGCATCTTTCCGGCCGGCTGAAATATGCGCTGCTCTCAATCTGGCGCGGCCGTGTCCGCACGGCGGCGGTTGTCGGGCTGGCGCTGGCCGCCGCGTTGTTCTTCGGCCAGCTGACGGGCGCGCTGGACGGCTACAAGGCGCAGCTTGCGGCCATCGAACAGGGCAGTGTGCTGCGCGGCTATGCCTCTGAGCGCTCCGGGCAGCGGCTCGATGGCCTGATCGTCCAGAAGGAGCTGGTCGACAGTGCGGCCGCGTCAGGGCTGCTTGCAAGCTGGAATGTCACAAATTCGATTGCCCACTGCCGCTTCCTCGGCGTCAGCGAAACGGCAGACGGGCAGCAGTTCGGGATTGTCGAGCCGGAAATCCCGGAAAGCTCCTTTGCACTTGAGACGTTCATTGACCGGATGTACGACGAGCCGGAGCTGGTGCAGACGCGCAGCGTGGAAGAAAGCCCCATGTTTTACTACACCGCCGATGCCGGGATGCGCTGGCTGGAGGGGTACGGAGAGTCGGACTTCGCCGCACCGGAGGAGCTGCAGATCTGCGCGCTGCCGGAGACGATGCTGGCCCGGTACGGAATCCGCCTCGGCGACACGGTTCGCTTCCTGTATGCCATACCGCTGCTGAGCGGCACACACCTCGGGACGGTTGATTTTAAGGTGGTTGCCAGCTACGTCCCGCCGGCGGACGGCGAGGTGATTTTCGCTCCATTTGAAGAATTCAAAACCTACGACAGTTTTTTGTTCACCCTGCGCAGCGCTGCCGATCTCGACGCACTGCGGCAGACGCTGGCCGACGCCGGTTTTTTACAGGTCCGCTCGAATGAGCGCCTGCGCGCCACAGCGGTGATCGAGGACAAGATTTTCCTGAGCACCACGCACTCCATGCAGCGGCAGATCCAGTATGTCAGCGTGCTCTACGGCTGTTTGTACGTGCTGGCGGGGATCGCCGGTGCGGCGCTGGCGTGGCTGCTGACCGGCTCGCGCAGACAGGAGATTGCCGTCATGCGCGCGCTGGGGACGCAGCCGTACCGCATTGTGCTGAACTTTTTGGCTGAGCAGGCCGTCTTGTGCGGCCTCGGGCTGCTGCTTGGCGCGGGAATCTGGGCGCTGCGGGGCGGCGTGGGCAGGCTGCAGGGGATTCTGACGGCGGCATTTTTCGGCTGCTGGTGTGTGTCTGCGCTGTGCTGTCTGCTCTGCGCGCTGAAAAAACAGACGTATGCCTCGCTCAGCGAGCCGGAATGAGCGACAGGAGGTGTTTGATTATGGCAATTTTGGAGGTGCGTGACGTCACCTACCGCTACGAGACGAAGTATCAGACGGTCGATGTACTCAAGGGCGTCACCTGCAGCTTTGAAGAGGGGAAGCTCTACGCGCTCATCGGAAAATCCGGCTCGGGCAAGAGCACGCTGCTGTCGCTGATGGCGGGACTCATGCTGCCGCGCAGCGGCGAGGTCTGCTTTAACGGCAGACCCACCGCGTCGCTTGACCTCAGCCGTTACCGGCGGGAGAACGCCGCCGTCATTTATCAGTCCTTCCGGCTGTTTCCGCTGCTCACGGTGTCGGAGAACGTGACCTATCCCATGGAGCTGCGCGGCTTCACCGGCAAGTCCGCCCGCGAAAAAGCGCAGCGTCTGATCGAAAAGGTGGGTCTGCCGCAAAATGTACTGCACCGCTTTCCGGGGATGCTCTCCGGCGGCGAGCAGCAGCGCGTCGCTATCGCCCGCGCGATCAGCATGGATTCCAGACTGCTGCTGGCGGACGAGCCGACGGGCAATCTGGACACGGAAAACGGCAACCGCATCCTTGACCTTCTGCTGGAACTGGCCCACCGCGACGGATACTGTGTAATCGTGGTCACGCACGATCTGGATATCGCAGCCAGAGCTGACCGCACGTACCGTATGCGCGACGGCATGCTTTTCCGCGCGTGACCCGCCCGCCGCATGGGAAGCAAATCTTGCCCATGCGGCCCTTTTATTTCCCGCATGATGTGAGAACGCTTGCAGCATCACAACAGGATCGCTGCCGGCGTGCCGTTACAAAAGCTCGCCTTGCTTTTTGCGCGGTGCTGCCTTAAAGCAAAAAAATCATGGGAAATCCGCTTTGTTTCTGGGATAGCAGCATTTTCTTCATCTTCCCTATTGACTACCGAACGATAGGTAGCTATAATGATGATATACGATATGAAATCCCTGCAAACAGAATATTTTGGTCGCAGTGAAGGAGAATTTATTATGGATCGGGGAAACACAAAGCAGGAAATTCTGGAAGCATCACTTGATCTGTTTTCCGTACAGGGCTTTGAAGCCACCTCAATTTCCCAGATTGCCGGCGCCGTGGGTATTCGGAAGGCATCGCTTTACAGTCATTTTGAGAACAAGCAAGCGATTCTGGATGCGATTGTGAAGAATGTTTTGGACCAGTACGCAGAACATTCCATCTTTGCAAAGGTGGATTGGGATCAATACGATGATGCAGAGGATAAACCGGCACGCACTCCCAATGCAGTAACGCAAATGATCCTGGGGCAGATCCGCTACATCCTTCATGACCCTCATATCAGCAAGGCGCGGAAAATGCTGGTGGTGGAGCAGTTCCGGAACCCGGAGCTGGCGAAGCTGCAGACCAGGCAGAATTATACCGATGTGCTGCGGTATTTTACCGGGCTGGTGAAATACCTGATTCGAAGCGGTGCGCTGGCAGGGGATGATCCCGAGATCATGGCGGCCCAGCTATGCCTGCCCATTTCCACATGGCTAGGCCTCTGTGACCGGGAGCCCGACCGGGAGCCGGAGGTCATGGAGCTGGTAAGCCGGCATATTCAGCAGTTCTTCAGGGTCTATCAGAAGTGAGATTCTTTCCGCAGCTTCGGGCTCTTTCTGACATACAAAAACTATTACGGAGGCAGCTATGGACAGCTTTGCGGATGAAAGAGATATTAACATACTGGAAGATGACAAATATACCTTTTTTGTGCTTCGCCATGTGATTGGCGGAAGGTGTAAGCTGCTTCTGACCGACCATGATCGGCTGATCCTTTGCTTTACAGAGCATCCGTTTCCGGTATGGATCTGGACGCCGGACGATGCGTCAGAAGCGGAAATGGAGAGGGCGTATCAGCTCGCGTCAGAGCATTCCCTGCTAAGCGGTGAATACCACTTTAATCTCAAGCATGATCTGGCGAAGTATTTTATGGAACGGGCTGCGGCGGATGGCAGAACGCTTTCCGTTTCTATGAATATGTTCGCGTATGACTGCCGGACTCCGGTCAGGCCGGGCAGGCTGACGGATGGTTCCATTCACCGGTGCGGCATCGGGGACCTGGATGAATTGGTGGATTTTATCGATCTGTTCCAGAAAGAAACCGGGATCGATAAGAATGATCGTGACGGCTACCGCAGGGATGCGGAGGCATTTATCCGCGCAGGAACGACGTTCTTTTGGAAGAACGAACAGGGCGAGCATGTGGCGAGCTGCAAATATGCGGCGGATGGGACGATGGCATCCATCAATCTTGTGTTCACCCGACCTGAGTTTCGCCGGAAGCATTACGCCCAGAATCTGGTTTATCAGGTTACAAAGCTGGCGCTCGATGCGGGATATGTTCCCATGCTCTATACGGATGCGGATTATGCCGCATCGAATGCCTGTTACGAGAAGATCGGATATGTGCTTCAGGGCAAGCTGTGTACCATCGGCTGAACGAAAAAGGAAGCCGTGATTCGTCATCCGTTCAGGAAGGCGCAGCTTCCCATTATCCAAGCGTTTTGTGCCAGGGAGAATTCTTGCCCCTGAGAGAGAGGAGAGCATAAATGATTTTGCTAATTCTACAAATAAGTTTATTGATATGGTTTTCGGA
>SFHJ01000013.1 GCA_004555655.1 Clostridiales bacterium | reverse complement strand
GGCGACGAAAAGATACTTACACCATTTACACCAAATACAACATCAAATAGCACGTATAGGGCAGTAAAGAAAGGGTGTATCAAACAAAATAGGGCAGCATATCATTTGGGGTAGTACAATGAATACCACTTTAGTAACCCAATAACCGAGATGTCTTTTCCGTCCCCACGATGAAGCCGCTCGATATGTCCAAGGCTGAGAAAAAGAGTGAAGTGGAAGCTGCTGAGGCGGCGCCCGCAGCCGAAGAAAAAATCGACTTCTCCAAGGTGGAAATCGAGCCGCTGTTCGCTGATTTTGTGGACTTTGAGACCTTCTCCAAGTCCGATTTCCGTGCGGTTAAGGTTCTTGCCTGTGAAGCGGTCAAGAAGTCCAAGAAGCTCCTCAAGTTCACTTTGGACGATGGAACCGGCGCAGAAAGGACCATTTTAAGCGGCATTCATGAATACTATGAGCCGGAAGCGCTGATTGGCAAGACCCTTTTGGCAATTACCAATCTGCCTCCGCGTCCGATGATGGGTATTGCGTCGTGCGGCATGCTGATTTCCGCAATCCATCATGAACAGGGTGAGGAAAAGCTCCACCTGGTTATGCTCGACCAGCATATTCCGGCCGGCGCAAAGATGTATTGATTCCGCGCCGCAAAGGGCAGGATCATCGCAGATACTTCGTGAAGAACGGTGTCAGTTTTCTTTGGATATGCTTGAAGAAAGCCCTGTCTGCCTTACAACGCCCCGATGGGTCTGACGTAAATTACGTCAGACCCGTGCTTTTTTTTCGGTTCCGGCGGATTTGGACTGCAACAGACAGAAAAAGCGGCACTTTATCCGCCTTCCTATGGACATTTGCGCCGATTCGGGCTATAATATCCGCACCAAGACGCGGCTGTTTTTACAAAATGCGGTTCGCCTGCATGGGCCGACGCATTTTGTGCCGCTTTTGATGGAGGAATGAAATTGAGGGTGAGAATGCAGCAATTCTTCCTGCGCATCCAGCGGCCGCTGCGCCGGATGCGCCCGGCACAGATTATTGTGCTGGTGTTTCTGGCAATCATCCTGCTGGGTGCGGCGCTTTTGACGCTGCCCGTAGCCTCAGAAAGCGGACAGCCGGCAGATTTTCTCACTGCGCTTTTTACCGCGACGTCCGCGACCTGCGTGACGGGGCTGATCGTGGTCGATACCGGCGTATACTGGTCTGCCTTCGGCAAGACGGTCATCCTGATCATGATTCAGATCGGCGGCCTCGGCTTCATGACCATCGCGTCCATCTTCTTCTTTGCCCTGCGGCAGAAAATCGGCCTCAAGCAGCGCCTCGTCTTGTCGCAGGCGTTCAGCATGGACGATATGAGCGGCATTGTGCGCTTCGTGAAAAACGTGCTTCTCGGCACGCTGGTGGTCGAAGGTGCGGGCGCGGTGGTTCTCTGCCTGTGTTTCTGGCCGGAGTTTGGCTTTTTGCGGGCGCTCAAATACGGTGTTTTTCACTCCATTTCCGCCTTCTGCAACGCCGGCTTTGATATTCTCGGCGATTTGGAGGCCGGCGGGAGCCTCTGCCGCTATGTGGCAGACCCCGTGGTCAATCTCACCGTGATGCTGCTCATCGTCACCGGCGGCCTTGGCTTTGCTGTCTGGGGCGACGTGCGCAGGAACCGGCGTTTTTCACGGCTGACGGTCTACACGCGCCTCGTACTTCTCATCACGGCGGGCCTTATCTTCGGCGGCGCGGCCATTTTTGCGCTTCTCGAGTGGAACAACCCCGGCACGATCGGAAATCTCACGCCCGGCGGAAAGATTCTGGCGTCGTTGTTCCAGTCGGTCACGCTGCGCACGGCGGGCTTTACCACCATCGACCAGAACGCGCTCGGCGACGTCTCCAAGGCCGTGAGCGATCTTCTCATGTTCATCGGCGGCTCGTCCGGCTCCACGGCCGGAGGCGTCAAGACCGTCACCATCGGCGTGGTCATCCTCTACGCCGTGGGTACGGCAAGGGGCCAGTCGCAGGTGACCGCGTTCAAGCGCGCCGTCTCGCCCAGAGCCGTGAGCCAAGCGATCGCGATCGTGCTGCTGGTTTTTGCGCTGGCACTTTTTGGCGCGGGCTTTATCAGCGTGTGTGACAAGGTGAGTCTGGAAAACTCGCTGTATGAGACAATCTCGGCGCTCTGTACTGTGGGCCTTACCACGGGCATCACAGGCTCGCTTGGCACGGCGTCGCGGCTTTTGATTATCATTTATATGTTCTTCGGCCGCGTGGGCATCATGACCATCAGCGTCGGGTTTATGGCGGCCAATCCCGCGAGTGAGCGGACACAGTATGCGCAGACAAAAATCATGATCGGCTGAGCTGGGAGAGATACTATGAAAAAGACATATGTCATCATCGGACTTGGAAAATTCGGCACGGCAGTCGCGGAGCGGCTGTACGAACTGGACAACGAGGTGCTCGCCATAGACGAATGCACCGAGAGCGTGCAGCGCATTGAAAACAAAGTGACCTACGCCGTCGTGGCCGATGCGCGCGACGAGAACGTGCTGCGCTCACTGGGTGTGAAAAACTACGACTGCGCCATTGTCGCCATCGGTACGGATCTGGCTGCGAGCGTCATCACCACGCTCAACCTCAAGGAGCTCGGCGTGCCGCAGGTCATCTGCAAGGCCACCGATGAGACGCAGAAGCGGGCGCTCGAGAAAATCGGCGCCGACCGCGTGCTCATCCCCGAGCGGGAGATCGGCATCAAGCTGGCGCAGACCATTTCATCCACCAGCATTCTCGATTTTATCGAGCTGTCCAGGGAATACGGCATTGCGGAGCTTCCCACGCCCGCCCACTGGGCCGGCAAAACGCTGCGCGAGCTGAACGTGCGCGCAAAGTACGGCGTGAACATCATTGCGCTCAAATCCGGCAGCAAGGTCAATGTCTCACCTGCGGCGGATGCTGTCCTGCAGGCGGACGCAGTTCTGGTTGTTGTTGGCACCAACGAGCAGCTGGCAAAACTGAAGTCATGAGCGAAACGGTCATTACCAGCCGCCATAATCCGCTGCTGGTGCACGTGAAAAAGCTGCAGTCCTCGCGCAGCTACCGCCGCAAATGCGGCGAATTTGCCGCCGACGGCACAAAGCTCTTGGAAGAAGCGGCCAGATGGTACCCCGGCCTTCACACCGTCATTGCGCAGGAAGGCATCGCGCTGTGCACTCTGCCCGGCACGGTGCGCGTGGCGCGCGTGCCGGAGAGCATCATGCGCGACATTTCGCTCATGGATACGCCGCAGGGCGCGCTTTTTATCTGCAGGTTGCCCGAAGACAGGACCGCTGAAATTGCGCCCGGCAGTCTGCTGCTCGACGGCGTGCAGGACCCGGGCAATCTGGGTACCATTTTGCGTACGGCAGACGCGCTTGACGTGCCAGTCGTTTTGCTCGACGGCTGCGCCGACGCCTACAGCGCCAAAACGGTGCGCGCGTCAATGGGCGCGGTGTTTCGCACGCAGCCGGCCAGCATGACGCGCGAACAGGCGCTGGCTTGCTGCCGGGAGAAAAAAATTGTGCTGCTTGCCACGGCCATGTCGGATGACGCCGTCGATCTTCGCACGGCGCCGCTTGCGCGCTGCGCCGTCGTCATCGGCAGCGAGGGACAGGGCGTGAGCCATGAGCTTCTGGCGCAGGCCGATGGGAAGATTGTCATCCCCATGTCGGCGCGCTGTGAATCACTCAACGCGGCTGTGGCCGCAAGCATTGTGATGTGGCAGATGAAACGCTGAGAGAACGCTGCAGAAAGAGAAAGGCGGGATCGGGGTGCTCAAATACTGGATCTGGCTGGCAACGAGAAAGGGCCTTGGACCGCGCGGCGCGCTGGCCGTGCTGCGCCGGTTTTCCTCGCCCGAGCAGGCGTATTGCGCCGGGCGTGAGGACTTTGCAGACATGGAAGAATTGCGCGACCCCGCGCCGCTTCTCGACAAGGACATGCGTGGGCCCGAGAAGATTCTGCAGCAGTGCTATCAGAAGAACATCCACATCCTGACGTATCAGGACGCCGCCTATCCCGAGCGGCTGAAAAACATCGACGATCCGCCCATCGTTCTTTACTATCAGGGCACCATCCCCGCCATCGACACCGAGCCTGTCATCGCCATGGTCGGCACGCGCAGGGCCTCGGCCTACGGCCTGCTGCAGGCCAAGCAGCTCGGCTATCAGCTCGGCCGGAACGGCGCCATCGTGGCCTCGGGCGGCGCGGCAGGCATCGACACGCTCTGCCTCACCGGCGCGCTCACAGCCGGGCGGCCTGTGATCGCGGTGCTTGGCTGCGGCGTGGATGTGACGTATCCGGCCGCGAACCGGACGCTGTTTGAAGATATCCGCCACCACGGCTGCCTTCTCAGCGAGTATCCGCCGGGAACCGAGGCGCTGCCGCACCATTTTCCGGTCAGAAACCGCATTCTGAGCGGGCTGGCCCTCGGCGTGGTCGTGGTCGAAGCGCCGAAAAAGAGCGGCGCGCTCATCACGGCCAGCCGCGCACTTGAACAGGGACGCGACGTGTTTGCTGTCCCGGGCAACGTCGGCTCGCCGACGTGTCAGGGCAATATCCAGCTGCTCAAGGAGGGTGCGATCGTCGTCGAAGACGGCTGGGACGTAATGCAGGAATATGCGCACCTGTTTCCCTCGCTCATCCGCCGCGGCCCGCGCCCGACCGGCATGACGCTCAGTGCGCAGGAGCAGCGGGAACTGCTGGAGAATTACGCGCCGAAGGTGCAAAAAAAGCCGCCCATTGTGGCCTCGCAGACAGAAAAAGTCGGAATTGACGACAGAAAAGACGTTGACAACTCACAAAACAAGGCTTATATTGACGTACAAGAGCTTTTGGAAACCGTCACACCCGACGAGCGGTTAATTCTGGAGCAGCTGGCATGCGGTGCGCGCCATATCGACACGGTTATCGCTGAAAGCGGCCTGCCTGCCGGGCGCATTCTCGCGTCCATGACGCTGCTCGAGGTCAAAGGCTTCGTCAAACGTCTGCCCGGCAGAGTTTTCTCGCTGGCGGAAAAACAATAAATTGGAGGCATTTCATGCCGAAAGCAACAAATCTGGTCATTGTAGAATCGCCGTCCAAGGCGAAGACCATTGGAAAGTATCTCGGCTCAGACTATCAGGTCAAGGCCAGCATGGGACATCTGCGCGATCTGCCGAAGAGCACGATGGGCGTGGATATTGAACACAATTTTGAGCCGGAGTATGAGCCGCTCAAGGGAAAAGAAGAGATCATCGCGGAGCTGCGCCGCGCGGCCAAGGGCAGTGAAAATATCTTTCTGGCAACCGACCCTGACCGCGAGGGCGAGGCCATTTCGTGGCACCTGAAATACCTGCTGGATATCCCGGATGAGAAGACGAAGCGCGTGACCTTCAACGAAATCACAAAGGACGTTGTGCGCAAATCCATCCAGCAGCCGCGCGGGATCGACCAGAATCTGGTCGATGCGCAGCAGGCGCGCCGCGTGCTCGACCGCATCGTGGGCTATCAGCTCAGCCCGCTTCTGTGGAAGAAGATCCGCAAGGGCCTGTCTGCCGGCCGCGTGCAGTCGGTCGCGGCGCGGCTCGTTGTCGACCGTGAAAATGAGATCCGCGCCTTTGTGCCGCAGGAATACTGGTCGCTTGACGTGCAGCTTTCGCGCGCCGGAAAGCCCGGCGGCTTTACCGCGCATTATTATGGCGACCCCAGGAAGAAGGAGCTCACCTGTCTTGCCGACGTAGAACAGGTGCTCGCTGAGATTGACGGCAAGCCCTTTGCGGTGCTCAGCGTCAAAAACACCGAGAAAAAGAAGAATCCCGCGCCGCCGTTCATCACCTCGACGCTGCAGCAGGAGGCCTCGCGCAAACTCAACATGACGCCCAAGCGCACCATGATGATCGCGCAGCAGCTCTATGAAGGCGTGGAGATCACGGGCGAGGGCTCGGTCGGTCTCATCACTTATATGCGTACCGACTCGCTGCGCCTTTCCGAGCAGGCACTCGAGGCCGCTGCCGGCGTCATCAAAAGCCGCTACGGCGCGGCCTATTATCCCGGCCAGCCCACGCGGTACAAGCCCAAGAGCAACGCGCAGGACGCGCACGAGGCCATCCGCCCGAGTAACGCCGCTCTGTACCCTGAGCTTGTGGAGAAGGATCTCACAAAAGACCAATACCGGCTCTACAAGCTCATCTGGAGCCGCTTTATCGCCTCGCAGATGGCGAGCGCCGTGTATGACGTGACTGCCATTGAGGCCGGCTGCGCGCAGCATGTGTTCCGCGCCACGCACCAGAGTATGAAATTTTCCGGTTTCACGGCCGTCTATGAGGAGGGCCGCGACGACGAGCAGGAGAAGATGGAGTCGCCCCTGCCCGATCTCGAGCAGGGCGAACCGCTGACGCTCGCCGGTACCGACAAGCAGCAGCATTTCACCCAGCCGCCCGCGCGCTATACCGAGGCCACGCTCGTGCGTGCGATGGAGGAAAAGGGTGTGGGCCGTCCGTCGACCTACGCCGCCATCGTCTCTACCATCGAGGCGCGCGAATATGTGACCAAAAAAGACAAGCGCCTGTATCCCACGCCGCTCGGCGAGGTGGTGAACGGGCTTATGATGGACCGGTTCCAGAACGTCATCGACGTGGAGTTCACTGCCGCCATGGAAAAAGAACTCGACCAGGTCGAGGCGGGTGAGCGCGCATGGAAGCAGGTACTTGCCGAATTCTACAAGGGCTTCCATCAGGAGATGCTCGACGCCGAGGAGGCGCTCAAGGATACGCGGCTCAAGGTGCCAGACGAGGTCACCGACGAGATCTGCGAGGTCTGCGGCCGGAATCTGGTCGTGAAAACGAGCCGTTTCGGCAAGTTCCTGGCCTGCCCGGGCTATCCCGAGTGCAAGTTTACAAAGCCCATCGTCGAGCGCATGCCCGGCCGCTGCCCCAACTGCGGCAGTACGATCCTCAAGCGCAAGTCGAAGCGCGGCTTTGCCTATTACGCGTGTGAGCGCGGCGCGCAGTGTGGCTTTATGACGTGGGACGTGCCGACGGAAAACGACTGCCCCGTCTGCGGCCAGACGATGTTCAAGCGTTCCGGGCGCGGTGCAATGAAGCCGTTCTGCATCAACCCCGAGTGCTCCAATTTCCTGCCCGAGGATAAGCGCGGCTACCGCAAAAAGCCCGGCGCGGAAGGCCCTGAGCAGGCCATAGCAGAAGCGCCGGCAGAGGAAAAACCGGCGGAAGAGAAGCCGGCGGAAAAAAAGCCCGCCGCGAAAAAACCGGCGGCGAAGAAGGCGGCGGCCAGTAAAAAGACGGCAGCGGCCAAAAAGCCTGCGGCAAAGAAGCCGGCAGCAAAGAAGACTGCCGCGAAAAAGGATACGGAATGAAACAGGAAGTGAAAGTCATCGGCGCGGGCCTTGCCGGGTGCGAGGCGGCGTGGCAGCTGGCCGGGCGCGGCTTTCCGGTCGTACTGTATGAAATGAAGCCGAAAAAGATGTCGCCCGCGCACCACAGCGCCGATTTTGCCGAGCTGGTGTGCTCGAACTCGCTGCGCGGCGACCGGCTGGAGAACGCGGTAGGGCTGCTGAAAGAGGAGCTCCGCCGCCTCGGCAGCCTGATTCTCACCTGCGCGGAAAGCTGCCGGGTCGAGGCTGGCGGCGCATTGGCCGTCGACCGCCACGGCTTCTCGGGCATGGTCACGCAGAAGATCCGCTCGCATCCCAACATCCGTGTCGTGGAAGAAGAGGTGACCGGGGTGCCCGAAGGGCCGGTCATCATTGCAACGGGGCCGCTAACTTCTGACGCGATGAGTGCGGCCATCCGCGACTACTTTGGCGGGGCCGATTATCTGAGCTTTTTTGACGCGGCCGCGCCGCTTGTGAGCTTTGAATCCATCGATATGGATAAGGCTTGGTTCGCCTCACGCTATGACCGCGGCGACGCGGACTATATCAACTGCGCGATGGATAAAGACGAGTATGCCGCCTTTGTTGCGGCGCTTACCGCAGCTGAAGAGGCCGAGGTACACGGCTTTGAGGATCAGAAGGTCTTTGAGGGCTGCATGCCCGTCGAGGTCATGGCACGCCGCGGCTTTGACACGCTGCGCTACGGGCCGCTCAAGCCCGTGGGACTCAAAGATCCCAGAACGGGCAGGGAGCCCTACGCTGTCGTGCAGCTGCGCAAGGACAACGCCGCGGGCTCCATCTACAATATCGTTGGTTTTCAGACGCACCTCAAATTCGGCGAGCAGAAGCGCGTGTTCTCCATGATTCCGGCGCTGCAAGGTGCGGAGTTTGTCCGCTACGGCGTGATGCACCGCAACACGTTTTTGTGCAGCCCGCGCCTGCTCGACCGCTATTATGCCGACCGGCGCAACCCGCTTGTGGCCTTCGCCGGGCAGATGACGGGCGTGGAGGGCTATGTCGAGTCCACCGCATCAGGGTATCTCGCCGCCGTCAGCATGGCTGCGAAGCTGTCTGGCCAAACGCCGCCCGATTTTCCGCGCGAGACGGCCATCGGCGCGCTGGCTGCGTATGTTTCGGATGAAAGTATCGGCAATTTCCAGCCGATGAACATCAATTTCGGCATCATGACGCCGCTGGGCTACAAGGTTCGCGGCAAGGCAAATAAAAATCTGGCGATTGCGGAGCGTTCGCTCGCAATCATCGACCGGCTGTCGGCACAGTAAAGAAAGGGAGGGGCATCATGCGTATCATTGTGGATGTCATGGGCGGCGACAACGCGCCCGACGCGATTGCGCTCGGCGCGATCCAAGCGGCGGAGGAGTTTGGCGTCGAGGTCATCCTTGTCGGCCGGGGAGAGGCGGTTTTACAGTGCCTCAAGGCGCATGGAATCAAGACGCTGCCAAAGGGCGTGGAGATTGCCAACGCCGAGGACGTCGTTGATATGCACGACGACCCCGCCAGTATCATCAAAAAGCGGAAGGATTCATCCATGGTCGTAGGCCTGCAGATGCTGCGTGACGGCGCGGGTGACGCGTTCATTTCCGCCGGCTCCACGGGCGCGCTGCTTTCCGCCGCGACGCTGATTGTCAAGCGCGTCAAGGGTATCCGCCGCGCTGCGCTGTCTCCCGTCGCACCGACCAAAACGGGCGCGGGCGCGGTGCTCATCGACTGCGGCGCAACGGCTGAGTGCACGCCGGAATTTTTGCTGCAGTTCGGCTTCATGGGCTCGTACTACGCAACGCGGATGCTGGGCGTCGAAAACCCGCGCGTAGCACTTTTAAACATCGGCGAAGAGGACACCAAGGGCTGCGCGCTGCAGAAGCAGACCTACCAGCTCCTCAAAAAGGCGGGTGATGCCGGGTATCTGAACTTCACCGGCAACATCGAGGCCCGCGGCGTCCTGATGGGCGAGGCGGATGTGGTCGTCACCGACGGTTTCTCAGGCAACGTTCTGCTCAAGAGCATCGAGGGCACGGCGCTGTACATGTCGTCTCTGATGAAGCAGATGTTCATGCAAAACCTCTTCACCAAACTCAGTGCGCTTTTCTGCAAGAAGGGAATTCAGAACATCAAGAACAAGCTGGACTACCGCGAGACGGGCGGCACGGCCTTCATCGGCCTGACGAAGCCCGTCATCAAGGCGCACGGGTCGTCCGACGCGCGCGCCATCCGCAGCGCGGTGCGTCAGGCGATGCAGGCAGCCGAGGCCAATATCAGCGCTGATATTCAGGCCAATATCGATAAGATGATTGTACCAAAGGAGCTGGAGCATGCTGAGTGAGCTGGAAGCCGGGCTGGGCTATACCTTTCATAACAAAGATTTGCTGAAAAACGCGCTGACGCACAGCTCCTACGCCAACGAAAACCGCGCCAGCGGCCTGCATGACAATGAGCGGCTTGAATTTCTGGGCGACTCGATCCTGGGCTTCGTGGTCGCGGACTATCTCTACCGCCAGAATCCCGACAAGCCCGAAGGCGAGCTGACGCGCATCCGCGCCGACCTCGTCTGTGAGCACAATCTGGCGCAGGCGGCGTCCACCGTGCGCCTGGGCGAGTTTTTGCTGCTGGGACACGGCGAGGCTGCCACCGGCGGCAGAAAGCGCGATTCCATCGTCTCCGACGCCATGGAATCGGTCATCGCCGCGGCGTATATGGACGGCGGCTTTGCCGCGGCCAAGGGCATCATCGACCGGCTGATTCTGAGCGATATCCCCACGGGGAAGCCCCGCAACTTTGACTACAAGACTGCGCTGCAGGAGCTGGTGCAGCGCAGAAAGGATCAGATATTGCATTACGAGCTTGTCGGCGAATCCGGCCCCGATCATGACAAGCGCTTTGACGTGCAGGTGCTGCTCAACGGCGCTGTCGTGGGTGCAGGCTCCGGCAGCAGCAAGAAGCGCGCCGAGCAATCCGCAGCCGAGGACGCCATCGGGCGGCTGTTCCCAGATGAATTATGAGAGATCCGGCGCTTGCTTTGGCAAGCGCCGATTTTATTTGCGCGCGCGGTTGAAATTTGTTCGGGAAACTGGTACAATACACGGATAGTAACGATGATAATGGAGAGGTATAGGCGTGTATCTGAAATCGCTGGAGATTCAGGGCTTCAAGTCCTTCCCCGATAAAACGGTGCTGCAGTTCGGCAGTGACATCACATCCATCGTCGGCCCCAACGGCAGCGGCAAATCGAATATCTCCGATGCGATCAGCTGGGTCATGGGCGAGCAGAGCTCCAAGGCGCTGCGCGGGGCGAAGATGGAGGACGTTATTTTCGGCGGCACGCAGAAGCGCGCGGCGGTCGGCTTCGCCGAGGCCACACTGGTGCTGGATAATACCGACGGCGCCCTGGCCATCGAAACGCCCGAGGTCATGATCACCCGCCGGTATTACCGCTCGGGCGAGAGCGAATACTATATCAACAAGCAGTCGGCGCGGCTGCGCGATATCAATGAGCTGCTGATGGACACCGGCCTTGGCCGCGAGGGCTATTCCAACATCGGCCAGGGCAGAATTGATGAGATTTTGTCGCTCAAATCCACCGAGCGGCGCGAAATTTTTGAAGAGGCGTCCGGTATCTCAAAGTACCGTCATCGCAAGGAGGAGACAGAGCGCCGCCTTGCCAATACCGAGGACAACCTGCTTCGCATCGGAGATAAAATTTCCGAGCTGCAGCTGCAGGTCGATCCGCTGCGCGAGCAGGCAAAAAAGGCCGAAAAATATCTCGCCCTGCGCGATGAGCTCAAGGGCTATGAGGTCACGCTCTGGCTTTCGCAGCTCGACAAAGTGACGCAGGAGGCCAAAAAGGCCGCCGCGGACTACGCCTCGGCTGCATTTGTGCTCGAACAGGCGCACGACGAACTGCAGACGCTCTACCACAACTCTGAGCAGATGTCTCTGCAGCTCAACCAGCAGACGCTGCAGCTCGAGCAGCAGCGCGGGGGGATTTCCAGGATGGAGTCCGAACGGCAGAAGCGTGAGGCCGACGGCGCTGTATTGCAGGCGCAGATCGAGCACCATCAGCAGGACATCATCCGCATCGAGCAGGAGCTCGCCGACGCTGAAACGCGCAGCGGCGGTGTGGGCGAACAAATCGCGCAGCAGCGCGCGCATATGGACGAGCTCGCTTCTGCGCTCGCCGCGCTGCAGGACATGCTTTGCGCGCTAGAACAGCAGAGCGCCGCGCTGGACGCCGGTACGCGGCAGGCCGAGCAGGCCGCGCTGGAGCTGCGCGCGCAGCAGTCGCTTCTGCAGGCCGAGCAGACCGAGCGGCGCGCTGCCATCGCCTCGCTCACCGCGTCCATGGCCGAGCTGTCACACAGACGCGAGCAGTTGGAAGCCGACCGCGCTGCCGCCAAAGAGCGTCTTGCGCAGATCGGACAGCAGAAAGCAGACTGCGCCGTGCGGCTGAATGAGGCCAAAGAGAACGTCACAGCGGCGGAAAATACCATCGCGGGCTATCAGCTGCGGCTGAATACCCGCGCACAGCAGCGCGACAGCCTGCAGAAACAGGCCGATGCGGCTGCGCTGCAGCTCGACACGCTGGACGCGAAGATTAAAATGCTGCGCGAGATGGAGCGGGATTTCGAGGGCTTTTCCAAGGCGGTGCGCCTTGTGATGCAGAGTGCCGAACGCGGCAGCCTGCGCGGCGTACACGGCCCGGTGTCAAAGCTCATTTCCGTTGACGACGAATACACCACCGCCATTGAAACGGCCCTCGGCGCGGCCATGCAGCAGATCGTGGTCGACACCGAGGAAGACGGAAAAGCGGCGATTATGATGCTCAAGCGCGCCGACGGCGGCCGTGCGACCTTTTTGCCGCTCACCAGCGTCAGGGGCCAGCGCATGCAGCCCGGCGAGGCGGCCGGGATGACGGGCTATGTGGGCGTTGCGTCCGAGCTTGTCAAAGCCGATGCGCGCTATGCGGGCGTGATTGAAAACCTGCTTGGCAGGACGATTATTGCCGAGACGCTCGATCAGGCCATCCGCATGGCAAAAAAGCTGCAGAGCCGTGTCAGAATTGTCACGCTTGACGGGCAGGTCATGAACGCGGGCGGCAGTATGACGGGCGGATCAGCGTCCAGAAGCGCGGGCGTTTTGTCACGCGCAAACGCGCTGCAGAAGCTCTCGGCTGAGCGCGAGCAGCTTGCGCAGAAGACGGCGCAGCTGCGCCAGCGGTTGTCCGAGGCCGTGTCCAGCGCCGCGAAAACAGAATTTGAGCTCTCCACCGTTCAGACCCAACTGCGCGAGGCCGAGGACGAGGTTTTGCGCCGGACGGAGGAGCAGAAGCAGACCGAACTTCTGCTGGGTGCCGTGCAGGAGAACCTGAGCGGCTATGAGAAAGAGCTTTCACGCATGCACAGCCGCAATTCCGGCGATTCCGGCCAGCTCTCCGCGCTCGAGCAGCTTTTAAAAAGCGCAGAGCAGAAGCTGGAGGCGCTCTGCGCGCAGGAGCTTGCGCAGCAGCAGCAGCAAGCGCAGCTGCAGGAAAAGGCTGCCGCACTGGCCCAGACCATCACCGATACAAAAATGGAGGCCGCTGCCAATCAGGCCGAACAGCAGAGTCTGCAGACGAGCATGGCCCAGCTCGAAGCACTGCGCGAGGCCATGCAGGGTGACCGCAGCCAGAAACAGAGGCTGATTGAGGACTACCGCGAAAGGATCGCGGATACCGAGCGGCAGCTGGATGCGCTGCATGAAGAGCTTATGCAGCTGGAGCAGCAGACTGACCGGGCCCGGCAGGCGCTGCGCGCCGCAGTCGACGCGCGCGCGCAGCTCGAAGCGGAGCGCAACCGGACCGAGAAGCAGGCGCAGGAGAAGAACCAGGACATTCTGCTTATGGAGCGCGAGTCCGCGCGCCTTGAGAGTAAAAAGGCGACGAGCGAGCTTGAACAGAAGCAGCTTGTGGATAAGCTCTGGGACTCGTATGAACTCACACCGTCCACGGCCGAGGCGCAGAAGGCAGAGATCGAAAGCCTGGCTGCCGCCCAGCGGCAGATTGCCGACCTGCGCCGCAAAATATCGGCGCTCGGCACGCCGAATCTCGGCGCCATCGAGGAATTTGCCCGCGTGAACGAGCGGTATGAGTACCTCTGCACGCAGCGCGACGACGTCACGCACGCAAAAACGGAGCTCGAGGGCATCGTCAGGAGCATCACCGAGCAGATGACCGACATCTTTGTGCGCGAATTTGGACGCATCAACGAGTATTTTGGCAAGACGTTTGTCGAGATGTTTGGCGGCGGCAAGGGCTCTCTGGAGCTGGAGGACGCGGCCAATCCGCTTGAATGCGGCATTGAAATCAAGGTGCAGCCGCCCGGCAAGCAGCTCAAGACCATTACGCTGCTCTCCGGCGGCGAGAAGGCATTCGTGGCCATCGCGCTGTATTTTGCAATTCTGAAGGTCCGCCCCACGCCGTTTTGTATGCTCGACGAGATCGACGCGGCGCTGGACGACCGCAACGTCGAGCGCTTTGCAACGTACCTGCGCAATCTCTGCGACAAGACGCAGTTCATCGTCATCACGCACCGCCGCGGCACGATGGAGGCCTCGGATGTGCTCTATGGCGTGACGATGCAGGAGCAGGGTATTTCGAAGATCCTGCATCTGAATCTCGACGACATGCAAAAAGAGCTGGGCATCACCGGCTGATATACACGAAAGAGGATTACAACATGGGTTTTTTTGAAAAGATCAGGCAGGGGCTGAGCAAAACAGCCAGTTCCATCAGCAGTGTCTTTACGGCCTCCGAGCTGGATGACGATTTCTACGACGAGCTCGAAGAGCGCCTCATCCTTGCCGACCTCGGCGTTGAGACAACGGAAAAGGCGGTAGACGGCCTGCGCGAAAAGGTGCGCGCGCAGAAGCTCAAAACGGCGGATGAAGCGCGCACGGCGCTGCGCGAGGTGTTGTGCGGCATGCTGCAGGTTGGCAGCAGCGCGTTAAAGCTCGATACCAAACCGTCGGTGGTGCTTGTCATCGGCGTCAACGGCGTGGGCAAGACCACAACCATCGGCAAGATCGCAAACCAGCTGCGCCTGCAGGGCAAAAAGGTACTTCTGTGTGCGGGCGATACGTTCCGCGCGGCCGCGGCCGACCAGCTCGAAATCTGGGCCGAGCGCGCGCATGTGGATATCATCCGCCAACACGAGGGCGCCGACCCCGCCGCCGTGGTCTATGACGCGATCTGCGCGGCCAAGGCGCGCGGCGCGGACGTGATTCTCTGCGACACAGCCGGGCGGCTGCACAACAAGGCAAACCTCATGAACGAGCTGGGGAAGATTTCGCGGATTCTATCGCGTGAGCTGCCCGAGGCCAGCAAAGAGGTGCTTCTGGTGCTCGACGGCACCACCGGCCAGAACGGCCTCATTCAGGCCAGACAGTTTCAGGAGATCGCCGGCGTGACCGGCATCGTGCTCACGAAGTTGGACGGCACCGCCAAGGGCGGCGTGGTCGTGGCCGTGGCTGACGCGCTGCAGATTCCGGTCAAGTTCATCGGCGTCGGCGAGCAGATGGACGATCTTGTGGCCTTTGAGCCTGCGGCATTCGTGGAGGCGCTGGTATGAAACTGATTTTAGCGAGCAAAAACCAGCACAAGCTGCTCGAACTGGATGCAATTTTGCGGCAGCTCGGGATGGAGGTCGCGCTGGAAAGCGAATACGGTATCGATCTCGACGTAGAGGAGACCGGCACGACGTTTGAACAAAACTCCTACCTCAAGGCAAAGGCTGTCTTCGACGCCACCGGCTGCGCTGCCATCGCCGACGACTCCGGCCTCATGGTTGATGCGCTGCACGGCGAGCCGGGCGTCTACTCGGCCCGCTACGGCGGCAGACAGACCGATGCTGCGCGTACGGCGCTGCTGCTGGAAAATATGAAGGATATCCCGGACGATCAGCGCGGCGCGCAGTTTGTCAGCGTCATCACCTGCATCTTCCCCGACGGCCGGAAGATCACGGCCAAGGGCGTGTGCCGCGGGACGATTCTGCATGAGACGCACGGCACGGGCGGCTTTGGCTACGACCCGGTGTTCTACGTGCCGACGTGCGGCATGACCTTTGCCGAGCTTCCGGGCGAGCAGAAGAACAAAATCTCACACCGCGGCCTTGCGCTGCGTGAATTCAGCAGAAAGGTGCAGGAGGGAATCTATGATGACGAGTAAAGAGCGGGCCGCGCTGCGCGGCCAGGCCAATACGATTGATGTGACGCTCATGGTAGGCAAGGGCGGCGTGTCTGACGCGTTGCTCGGCGAGGCGGAAAAGCTGCTCGACGCACACGAGCTGGTCAAAGGCCGCGTGCTGGAGGCCGCGATGCTCACCGCGCGCGAGGCGTGCGACGCGCTTTGCGAGGCTACCGGCGCCGACGGCGTGCAGGTCGTGGGCGGCACGTTTGTAATCTACCGCAAGTCTGAAAAGCTCGAGCGCGAGCGCAAGGCCGCTGAACGGGCCAAAAAGGCGACAGCCAAAAAGGTCAATCCCGTCAAGGCAGGCGTGCAGGCGCGGCGCAAGCAGGCGAAGGCCGAGAAAGAGCGCAAACAGAAATATTTCCACGACGCGGCCGTGAAAGCCGCGATCGAGCGCAGAAGGCAGCGCGAGCAATAACGGCAGGAGGCGCGGGCAATGGCAAAGATCGGTATCTACGGCGGCACGTTCAATCCGCCGCATGTGGGGCACATTCTGGCGGCGCAGCAGTGCCGCGAGCAGTTGGGGCTGGATAAGGTAATCCTGATCCCGGCGGCAATCCCGCCGCACAAGGCGCTGGGGGACGATTCTGCCGACGCTGCGACGCGGCTTGCGCTGACCAGGCTCGCCGTGCAGGGCGTGGACGGACTCACGGTCAGCGACATTGAGCTGAACCGCGGCGGCACCAGCTACACCGTGGATACTTTGCGCCAGATCAAGGCAAGCTATCACCATGACAAGCTCTATCTTCTCATGGGAACCGACATGTTCCTCAGCTTCGAGAGCTGGCGCAGCCCCGAGCAGATCGCAAAGCTGGCCCGCCCGGTCTGCCTGCACCGCGGCAGGGAAAATCCGCAGCTGCAGCTTGAGATCGAGCAGCAGGCGAAAAAGCTCAAAAAACTGTACCACTGCACACCTGTTCTGCTCGACAACGCTTGTGTGGATATCTCGTCCACGCAGGTCCGGCGGCTTCTGTTTTTCGGCTGCGCACAGTCGTATCTGCCGCCTGCGGTGCTGGAAAAGATCGAGTCCGAACGGCTCTATCAGCTTGACGCGGACTACCGCGCGCTGCCATTCGACCGTCTGAAGCAGATCAGCCTGTCTCTTTTAAAACCGGCGCGCGTGGCGCACGTGGTCGGCTGCTGCGAGACGGCAATCGCGCTGGCCCGGCGCTATGGCGCCGATGAGAGCGATGCGGCGCGCGCGGGCATTCTGCACGATGTGACCAAGGCGCTCACGGGCGAGCAGCAGCTGCAGCTGTGTGAGCATTTCCAGCTTGCAATTACCGATTTCGAGCGCACACACCCCAAGCTTCTGCATGCAAAGACGGGCGCGGCCGTGGCTGAGCGCATTTTTGACGAGAACGGGGACGTCTGCCGCGCCATCTGCTATCACACCACCGGCCGCGCAGAGATGAGCACGCTGGAGAAGATCATCTATCTTGCCGACTACATCGAGCCCACACGCGCCTTTGACGGCGTGGAGCAGCTGCGCGAGGCTGTCTGGCGCAGCCTTGACGAGGGAATGCTGCTGGGCCTTGAAATGACGCTCGAGCATTTGCACGAACAGGGACAGGCGCAGGCCTCCGATTCCGTCGATGCAAAGCAGTGGCTGCTGGCGAAAGGAACGAATACATGAAACTCTTTTCTGGCCGCCGCGGCGCGGATGGGCAGCAGCCCTCCGGCCGCAGGCGTCTGACGGGCGCGCAGAAGGGCGCAATTCTGCTGGCGCTCGCCGTGTGCATTCTGGCCGTAGCTGTCTTTGCGCTCTACAAGGCGGTTGTCCGTCCGGTCGATCGGCCTGACGAGCTGCAGCAGACGCACACCGTCACACCGACCGAGACGGTCAAAAAGCCCACCGTCACGGAGGTGACAAAGCAGGTGGACGAGGAGACGGGCGAGGAAGTTGAACTCGCCATCGAGATCCCGGCCAGTTACCGCCCCGGTGTATATAACGTACTCATCTGCGGCACTGACGGCGACGGCCTGCGCACCGACACCATCCTTGTTGCGCATCTGGATGTGAACACGCACACGGTCGCGCTTCTGAGCATCCCGCGCGACGCGGCCGTACCAAGGGCCGACGGCGGCATTATGAAGATCAATTCCGTCTATAACGGCGGAAAGCAGGCCGGTATGGAGCGGCTGGAGACAAGG
Organism: Clostridiales bacterium; assembly: GCA_004555655.1. Classification (GTDB taxonomy): domain Bacteria; phylum Bacillota; class Clostridia; order Oscillospirales; family Oscillospiraceae; genus CAG-170. Next base: position 20,152 of record SFHJ01000013.1, on the reverse strand, counting down.
CTTGCCGCCATGCTTGGCTTTGAGATGGACGGATATGTGCTCGTCGATCTCGACGCGTTTCAGAAGACCGTGGATCTGGTCGGCGGCGTGTGGTTCGACGTGCCGCAGGATATGTACTATGTTGATGCGAGCCAGGACCTCTATATCGACCTAAAACAGGGGTATCAGCTGCTTGACGGCGAGAAAGCCATGCACCTCGTGCGCTTCCGCAAGGGCTACGCCTCGCAGGATATCCAGCGCACAAAGGTGCAGCAGGACTTTTTGAAGGCGCTGGCCAAGCAGTGCGTGAAGATCGGCAATCTTACAAAACTGCAGGAATTTGCCGGGATCTTTGCCGATTATGTGACGACAGATCTGACCGTCGGCAACATGCTCTACTACGGGCAGGAGCTTTTGAAGTGCGATTTTGACGCCATGCAGAGTTATACCGCCGAGGGAGAGGGGATGATGATTAACGGCCTGTCGTATTACCCCCTCTACGCCGGCAAGCTGCTTTCTGTGGTAAATGAGTCCTTCAACCCCTACGAGGCCGATATCACACGGGAGAATATCAGCCTCATCACGCCGGATGACGCGCCGCTGTATCAAAAGCCCGCCGAACCCGCGCCCGAAGAAGAACTGCCTGCGGAGGAAGAGACGCCCGACGGCGGGGAATGGCCCGACGGATGGGACGAGGAATGGCCGGACGAATGGGAAGACGAATGGTTCGAAGCGCCGGGTGATGCGTGGGAGGACGAGCAGCCCGGCGGCTGGCCGGATACAGACGAAACGGACGATACGCTCTGGGAAGAGCCCTGAAAGAGAAAGGAAGAAAACAGATGATGACAGCAAAACAGCTGGCTGCGGTTGCGGCCAAGGCGCTCGACGGCAAAAAGGGCGAGGATATCAAGCTCATCGAAATCACGGATGTCTCCACACTTGCAGATTATTTCCTCATCTGCACTGCCACCAGCGGCACGCACGTCAAGGCGCTGTGCGATGCGGTGGAAGAGGCGATGGACGCGGCAGGCGAGCCGATGCTCAATCGCGAAGGCCACCGCAGCGGCACCTGGGTGCTGATGGATTTCGGCTGCGTGGTCGTGCACGTGTTCACGCAGGAGACGAGAGCCTTCTACGACCTGGAGCGGCTCTGGCAGGATGGCAAGGTCGTGAATCTTTCGGCCGTTTTGTCGGCTGACGCTTGACAAACCGCCAACTTCTGCGTACAATAGCGTCGTTAACAGCAACGATGGAGAAAAGAAGAAGGATAGCTTTTGCAGAGAGCCGGCGGACGGTGTGAGCCGGAAAAGCGCTTCTTTATACTGGCTCCGGAGCTTCCTGCCTGAGGCTTGCGCTTAGGGCGGGGCGGGTCATTCCGTTATCGATGCGACGAAAGTCACTGAGGGCCGCGTTGCGGCTGAATCAGGGTGGTACCGCGTAGTTTACGCCCCTGACCGATCACTGTCGGTCAGGGGCTTTGTACTTTATGTTAACTATTGTTTCGAATTGAGGAGAGAAGCATGAAATACGATTTTACTGCAATCGAAAAAAAGTGGCAGAAAAAGTGGCTGGAGGAAAAGACCTTTGCCGCTGTGACCGGCGATACGACCCGGCCCAAGTTCTTCGGCCTGGTCGAATTTCCGTACCCCTCGGGTAACGGCCTGCACGTCGGCCACGCGCGGCCCTATACCGCGATGGACGTGGTCGCGCGCAAAAAGCGCATGGACGGCTATAACGTTTTGTTCCCGATTGGCTATGATGCCTTCGGCCTGCCGACCGAGAACTTTGCCATCAAAAACCACATCCACCCGGCCAAGGTCACGCACGACAACATTGCCAACTTCCGCAGCCAGCTGCAGATGCTGGGGTATTCCTTCGACTGGGACCGCGAGGTGAACACCACCGACCCCAGCTACTATAAGTGGACGCAGTGGATCTTCCTGCAGCTGTATAAGAACGGCCTTGCCTATAAGACCTCCATGCCCGTCAACTGGTGCACGAGCTGCAAGTGCGTGCTGGCCAATGAAGAGGTGGTCGAGGGCGTGTGCGAGCGCTGCGGCGCGCCCGTGATCCGCAAGGAGAAGAGTCAGTGGATGCTGCGCATCACGAAGTATGCCCAGCGGCTCATCGACGATCTGGATGATCTGGACTTCATCGAGCGCGTCAAGATCCAGCAGAAGAACTGGATCGGCCGCTCCACCGGCGCCGAGGTCACCTTCAAGGCCACCACCGGCGACGATATCGTCGTTTATACCACGCGCCCGGACACGCTCTTCGGCGCGACGTACATGGTGCTCTCGCCTGAGCATGCGCTCATCAAATCGTGGCTGCCGCAGCTCAAAAACGCCGACGAGGTCACGTCGTACCAGCGCCTTGCCGCGTCCAAGTCCGACCTCGAGCGCACCGAGCTCAATAAAGAGAAGACCGGCGTGTGCCTCGACGGCGTGCGCGCCGTGAATCCCGTGAACGGCAGGGAAATTCCCATCTTTATCTCTGACTATGTCCTTTCCACCTACGGCACGGGCGCGATCATGGCCGTGCCTGCCCACGACGACCGCGACTGGGCGTTCGCCAAGAAGTTCGGCTGCGAGATCATCGAGGTCGTCTCCGGCGGCGAGGATGTGCAGAAGGCCGCCTTTACCGCCAAGGACGAGACGGGGATTCTTGTGAACTCTGAGTTCCTCAACGGCCTCACGGTCAAGGACGCGATCCCCGTCATCACCAAATGGCTTGAGGAGAAGGGCATCGGCCACGCGCAGGTCAACTACAAGCTGCGCGACTGGGTCTTCTCCCGCCAGCGCTACTGGGGCGAGCCGATTCCCATGATCTGGTGCGATAAGTGCGGCTGGCAGCCGCTGCCTGAAGATCAGCTGCCGCTGCTTTTGCCCGAGGTCGACAGCTATGAGCTGACCGACGACGGCGAAAGCCCCATCTCCAAGATGACCGACTGGGTCAATACGACGTGCCCCTGCTGCGGCGGCCCCGCCAAGCGCGAGACCGATACCATGCCGCAGTGGGCAGGTTCCTCGTGGTACTTCCTGCGCTATATGGACCCGCACAATGATAAGGCGCTTGCCAGCAAAGAGGCGCTGGAGTACTGGTCGCCCGTCGACTGGTACAACGGCGGCATGGAGCACACCACGCTGCACCTGCTGTATTCCCGCTTCTGGCACAAGTTCCTGTATGATATTGGCGTCGTGCCCACCAAGGAGCCGTATCACAAGCGCACCAGCCACGGTATGATTCTTGGTGAGGGCGGCGAGAAGATGTCAAAATCGCGCGGAAACGTCATCAACCCCAACGACATCATCGCCGAATACGGCGCAGATACCATGCGCACGTATATCATGTTCATCGGCGACTTTGAAAAGGCGGCCGCATGGTCGGCCAACGCCGTCAAGGGCTGCAAGCGCTTTTTGGACCGCGTGTGGAACCTCTGCGAGATGGAGCACGCCGAAGGCGGCTATTCCAAGGCCAATGAGTCCGCCATCCACAAGACCATCAAGAAGGTCAGCGAGGATATCGAGGCCATGAAGTTCAACACGGCCATTGCCGCGCTCATGGCGCTCGTGAACGACTTCTATGCCAACGGCGCCAGCCGCGGCGACATGCAGGCGCTGCTTCTCATGCTCTCGCCGTTTGCACCGCATCTGGTCGAGGAGCAGTGGGAGCAGATGGGCTTTGCCGCCGGGACGGGCAAGATGGCCTGCCAGAGCGCATGGCCGGAATATGACGAGAGCAAGACGATCGACGCCACCGTCGAAATGGCCGTGCAGGTGCTCGGCAAGCTCAAGGGCACCGTCATCGTCCCCATGGACAGCGACCAGAACACGGTTGTGGCCGAGGCGCTCAAGAACGAGAAGGTCGCCCGCATCGCCGAAGGACGCCAGATCGTAAAGGTCATTCTGGTCAAAAACAAGCTTGTGAACCTCATCGTCAAGTGAGCGCTGTCGAGAAAAGCGGATTCGTCAGAAAAAAATCTTGACAATTCCCGCGCTGGTGACTATAATAATCTAGCCAATTCATGTGGCCCTGAAAGCGACCTGGATCGAGCCGGTTGCGTCGGAGGGAGGGAAAACGATGTCTGAAGTTCGCGTCAAGGAAGGCGAGTCCTTGGAGAATGCTCTGAAGCGGTTCAAGCGCAGCTGTGCAAAGGCTGGTGTGATCGCCGAGGTCAAGAAAAGAGAGCACTATGTGAGCCCCAGCCTGAAGCGTAAGCAGAAGTCTGAAGCTGCTCGCAAGAACAGAAAGAAGTTCTATTGATCTCTCTCCGGTTTGTATTGCGATAAAAACTCCTCTGCCGCAGGCAGAGGAGTTTTTTTATCTGCGTGCTTCTGTGCTACTGTATCGCCTCCAGCGGGATATCCCCAAACACATACGCCGCGCCCAGCTCGTTTGCAAGCTGCAGCTTTTTGGAGATCGTCTGCGGCGTGTCAAACAGATGCATTGCTGCGTTTTCCCCGGAGATCCCGGCGCAGTACATACAGCACAGCTCCGGTGAAAAGAATGCCGGGAAGTCTTTTTGTATGCGCGCGCTTTCTTCCGGTGGGACTGTCTCGCCCTCGCCGGTGGGGCAGGGCATCGGAAAACGCATGCACAGCGGCTCCACTCGCAGCCACAGCCGCGTGCCGTACTGCTCCAGCGCCTGCAACAGCCGCGCGCACAGCGTCCCGCCGGAGATGCGCGACGAGATCCAAACCGCTGCGTCCGGCTGCTGCGCGGCGGCCTGCTCACTTACCAGCGTTCCGGCGTCACGTTCATCCATGCAGAAGACCGGCGCGTCCGTGCCTTCCGGCGGCGTGCAGCCCGGCGGAACGACCACCAGCGTGCCCGCGGCTGTTTTTGTATCATAATCTGTTCCGCTCAGATAATACGGCGCGTTTTCCTGCGCGGCCTGCGGCGGAAAAGCAAAGACAATCATAGACAATTCGCTCCTGTTTGTGCTATACTATACACGTGTGCGGCAGCCTGCCGCCAAAGAAAGTCTATGAAACCGCAGGTATGCTTATGTCCGTTTCGTTTCTGCCCGACATGATTTTTCCCAGCCTGACCGACGTGACGGCCGGGGCGCTTTCGGCGCGCGGCATCACAACGCTGCTGCTGGATTTTGATAATACCATCGTCCCATACACGACCTCTACGCCAACGCCAGAGATGGAGCGCTGGCTGCGGGCGATGCAGCAAAGCGGCCTCCGCCTGTGTGTCGTTTCCAACAGCCACAAGCCGCGCGTGAAGGTGTTCTGCGAGAAATACGGTCTGGAGTGCATCACGCACGCGAAAAAGCCGTTTCAGCGCGGACTGAACGAGGCCAAACGGCGCTTCTCGCTCGACCCGGCCAAGACCGCGCTTGTGGGCGACCAGATCTTTACCGACGTTCTGGGCGCCAACTGCGCCGGGATGCAGTCCATTTTAGTTTCCGCCATCAATAATCATACGATCTGGCTGAAGCTGCGCCACGTGGCTGAGCTTCCCTTTATCGCATGTGGAAAAAGGAGAATCAAGTATGAAAAATCTGGAAAAATATAAATCCCTGCTGGAAACCGGAGAAGTCGACGCGCTTCTTTTGACCAGCGAGCATAACCGGCTGTATGCTGCACAATATAATGTGGCAGAGGGCGTTGCAGTCATCGGCAAAACCGGCAGCTACTACTTCACCGACAGCCGCTATATCGAGGCTGCCGAGAAGAATCTGACGGGCTTTACCGTGCGCATGACGGACCGGGAGCATCCGTATACCGACCGCATCAACGAGGCCATTGCCGAGCAGACCATCAAGGTCATGGGCTTTGAAGAAGATGCGCTTACCTATGGCGAGTATATGCAATACAATGAGAAGCTTACGGTTGTGCTCAAACCTTACGGCGAGAAGATCGGCTCGTTCCGCGCGCAGAAAGAGCCGTGGGAGCTGGAGCTCATGCGCCAGGCGCAGGACATCACAGATAAGGCCTTTGCCGAGCTGCAGGGCGTCATCCGCGCGGGTATGACGGAGAAGGAACTGGCAGCTGAGCTCATCTACCGGCTGTATAAAAACGGCGCCGAAGGCCTTTCGTTTGCGCCCATCGTCGTCTCCGGTCCCAATACCAGCCTGCCGCACGGCGTGCCCGGCGAGCGTGAGCTGCAGTACGGCGATTTTATCACCATGGACTTCGGCTGCATCTACAAGGGCTATTGCTCGGATATGACGCGCACGGTGGCGCTGGGCTTTGTGACCGATGAGATGGACAAAGTCTACCATACGGTGCTGGCTGCGCAGCTGGCCGCCATCGCCGTGACGAAGGCGGGCGTGCCCGGTCAGGAGATTGACGGCGCGGCGCGCAAGGTCATCGCCGACGCGGGCTACGGCGCGTATTTCGGCCATGGCTACGGCCACAGCCTTGGCATCGAGATCCACGAAGCGCCGAACCTCAACCCCTCCAATGACAAGCCCATGCCCGTCAATGCGGTCTGCTCTGCCGAGCCCGGTATCTATCTGCCCGGCAAATTCGGCGTGCGCATTGAGGATGTGACGATCCTGACGGAAAACGGCTGTGAAATTATCACAAAGAGCCCAAAAAATTTGATTATTTTGTAACAACAGCTTGAAAAATGCGCGTCAGTGTTGTAAAATCAAGACGCTATTGTAGTAATGCTTTGAAACTTAACATATGGAGGACGAGACTATGGCAACTATTACCGCTGGTGATTTCAGAAACGGTAAGACTTTCGAGATGGACGGCAAGATCATGCAGGTCGTGGAGTTCCAGCATGTCAAGCCCGGCAAGGGCGCCGCTTTCGTGCGTACCAAGATGAAAAATGTTGTGACCGGCGCTGTGACCGAGACTTCTTTCAACCCGACTGCAAAGTTTGAGGAGGCCTATATCGAGCGCAAGGACTATGAATACAGCTACAATGACGGCGATCTGTATTACTTCATGGATCAGGAAACCTATGACATGCTGCCGCTCAACAAGGACGTGCTCGACGATTCGTTCCGTTTTATCAAGGAGAACACCATCTGCAAGCTGCTGTCCTACAAGGGCAACGTCTTCGGCATTGAAACGCCCAACTTTGTCGAGCTTGAGGTCACCAAGGCCGATCCGGGCGTGAAGGGCGATACCGCTACCAACGTCACCAAGCCCGCCACCGTTGAGACCGGCGCCGAGATCAAGGTACCCCTGTTCATCAACGAGGGCGACCGTATCCAGATCGACACCCGCACGGGCGAATACCTGGGCCGCGCGAAGGGCTGAGCTGCCATAGCGCCTGAAAGGAGATTATCATGACGCTTTCCGAGAAATCCGCGTATCTGAAGGGCCTGATGGACGGCCTGAAGCTGGACACCGAGAAAAACGAGGGCAAGATGATCGCTGCAATCGTCGATATGCTTTCGGATGTCGCCAATACGATTGCCGATCTTGAGGACGTTGTGGACACCGTTTCCGACGAGCTCGACTGCATCGAAGAGGACCTCGACAACATCGACGAATATCTCATGGACGATTACGACGATGAAGATGACGACGATTACGAGGAGTATGACGAGGACGACGAAGACGACGAGTACGACTTCGGCGACGACGAGACGCTCTACGAGGTCAAGTGCCCCACCTGCGGTGAGGTCATCACGCTCGACGAAGAGCTGCTCGACGAGGGTTCTACCGTCTGCCCGAACTGCGGCGAGGAGTTGGAGTTCGACCTCGAAGGCGAGGACGAAGAGGACTGATCGCGGCTGCGCAGTCTGAATAAACAAGCGACCCGGAAAGGCGGCCCGCCTTTCCGGGTTTTTCCGGCAATGCCGCGAAAGGGAAACCGATGAAAAAGACCTTTACTACCATGATGCCCGACCAGGTCGGGGCGTTTCTGGCTGCCAGCCGCGTGTTTGCCGTGCTGGGGCTCAATATCACGCGCGTCAGCTATAACAAGGCCGTGGACGTGCATATGCTCTTTATCGAGGCCGAGGGCGAAGAAGAAGCCATGGCACAGGCCACCGGGCAGCTGCGCGCGCTGGGATATCTTCCCGATGCGGAAAATCTCGGCAACGTCATGCTCGTCGAGTTTCAGCTCAAGGACGTGCCCGGCGCGGTGGAGCCGGTGCTGGAGCTGATTTCGCGCTTTCAGATCAATATCTGCTACCTCAGCTCGCAGGAAAACGGCACGCAGTACCAGTATTTCCGCATGGGCCTGCTGGTGCAGGACGACGACGAGAGCGCGGCGCTGCTGCGCGCGGCTTCGCAGATCTGCGGCGTGAAGATTCTCAACTACAATCCAAGCGGTATCGCGCTGGACAACACGGTGTTCTATATGTCCTTTGCCAACCGCATCGCAGAGCAGCACCACCTGCGTGAGCAGGAAAAACGCGATTTGATCGTCGATTCAAACCTCATCATGGACATGCTTACGCGCCAGAACAGTCCTCCGTATAAGACTTTTGAGTACATCGGCAAGTTTTCCGACAGCCTCCTGCGCTGCGGCGGCGAGGCGTTCTGCCCGCGCGTCACGCGTTTTGGCGAGGATACCGATACGCCCGTCACGCTCCTTGAGCCGCCCTGCGGCAGCAACGTCTGTGTGATCGAAACGCAGGCCGGGCTTCTCTGCGTCGACGGCGGCTTTGCGTGCTACCACGATGAGACGCTCGCGATTTTGCGCGAGCAGTATCCTGCGTTCGATGAAACGCCGAAACGCATGCTTCTGACCCACGCGGATGTCGACCATGTGGGCATCATCGACGTTTTTGACGCGGTGTATCTCAGCCAGAGCTGCTTTGACAATTTTACACTGGAAGCGGAAGGCAGGCCGAACCTGCGCGAAAAGAATCCCGCCCATGCGCCGTATGTGCGCATCAGCAAGCTTCTTGCCCACTACAGGCGCGTTTCGCTTGAGAACCTGCGCGTCATCGGCGGCCGGTGCAGCGGCAGTGATGTGCTGCTCGAGTATATCGGGAAGGTCACATTCGGCCCGCTGCGCTTTGAGGCTTATGAGGCCATGGGCGGCCATGTGCAGGGCGAGACGGTTTTTGTTGAGCGCGAGAAGCACTGGGTCTTCCCGGGCGATATTCTGGTCAATCTCAAAGGCTTTACACGCGAGCAGGCGGCGTTCAACCGCCTCGCGCCGTATCTCATGACCTCGGTTGATACCGATGCAAAGCTCGCGAGCGCCGAACGTGAGGCGATCGGGCAGCTGCTCACGCCGGGCGAGTGGACAGTTTTCGGCGCGCACGGACAGCCGGTCAAACTGAAAAAGTAACAAATCGCCCGCAGGAGGGCGTTTGCCTGCTGCGGGCGACTTTCTGCATTATGCTTCGGCGACCAGCTCAATCTCGACCAGAGCGCCCTTGGGCAGCGCTGCAACCTCGAATGCCGAGCGGGCGGGATAGCTGCCTGCGGTAAAGAACGTACCGTAGACCTCATTCATGGCGGCGAAATTACCGATATCCGACAAGAATACTGTGGTCTTCACGACCTTGTCCATCGTGCTTCCTGCGGCCTCCAAAATGGCCTTCGCGTTTGTGAGCGCCTGCTTTGTCTGCGCGGCGACGCCGCCGGTGATCGCGCCGGTTGCCGGGTCGATGCCCAGCTGGCCGGAGAGGAACAGAAGCGCTCCGACTTTGACGGCCTGCGAATACGGGCCGATTGCGCCGGGCGCATTTGGCGTGGAAATGACAGTTTTCATAAAACCTACCTCCATGGTATTTTTCTGCATTTTACCACGCGCGCGCAGCCTGTGTCAATGCCCGGTTTGCATGGACATTTCCGCACGGATGTGCTATACTGTACGCGAAATTTGAACGCAAAGGCGGCATGCAAGTTGGATTGTGTCAAACTGTTTATTGAAAAGGCGCTGTATCCCGCGATGGAGCTGAAAAAAGGTAACCGTGTGCGCACCTATCTTGCCGAGCTGCAGAACACGCAGACGGCGGAGCCCGACGCGCTGCATGCGTTGCAGGCGGAAAGGCTCAAAAAGCTGCTGCACGCGTGCGCAGACGGTGTTCCGGCCTATCGCGGCCTGCTTACGCATGAGGCTATCGATGAAGACCCGTTTGTGGCGCTGCGCGCGCTGCCGGTATTGGAAAAGCGGACTTTCCGCGAGAGCCCTGAGCGGTATCTCAATGAAAACTATGACGCATCCGCCCGCATTGCCAATACGACCGGTGGTTCGACCGGCGCGCCGATGCAGTTCTACATGGACAGGTTTTCAGTGGAGCATTATGAGGCCGCGCGCTGGCGCGGCATGTCGTGGTGGGGCGTTACGCCCGGCAGCCGCAGCGTCATGCTCTGGGGCAATCCCATCGAGCTGTCGCAGAACGAGCAGAAAAAGGCGCGCCTGAAGGAGCGGTACCTCAAAAACCGCGTTGTGCTCTCCGCCTATGAAATGACGCCCGAGCGGGCGGGGGAGTATATTGCATTTCTCAACCGCTATCAGCCCGAGTATTTCTACGGCTACGCCGGGGCCATTGAGACCTTCGCCCGCTTGCTTGCGCCACGGCGAGATGAACTGCATCTGAAGCGCCTCAAAGTTGTGGTTTCCACGTCCGAAACACTCCACGACGCGCAGCGGGAGCTGATTTCCGGCGTGTTCGGCTGCCCGGTAGCCAACGAATACGGCGCGCGCGACGCGGGTATTCTGGCTTTCCAGTGTCCGTGCGGCAAGCTGCATATGGTGCCGGAAAATGTGCTGCTCGAGCTCGTAGACCCCGTAACGCACGAGCCGGTCAGGACCGGTAACAGCGGTCTTGTCGTCACCACCGACCTCAATAACCTGGCCCAGCCGCGGCTGCGCTTTTTACTGGGCGATACGGCCACGCTGTCGGATGAGGCGTGCACGTGCGGCCTGGGCCTTCCCGTCATGCAGAGCATCGACGGCCGCGAGGATGCGATCTTCAAGCTGCCGGACGGCCGGCTCATCCACGGCGTGTTCTCCACGCAGCTCGCCAAGCACTATCCCTCGATCGAGCAGATCCAGCTCGTGCAGCACGATGCCGCCCACGCCGAGCTTTTCATCGTCTCAACAGGCGCGCAGCCTGGCGAGATCGCTTCCTATGCCAGACAGGTACGCGATGTACTGCAGGGCGTTGAGCTCACGGTTCGCGAGGTGGCGGATATCCCCAAAACGGGCTCCGGCAAGACACGCTATGCCATCCGCGAATTTCCGCTATAATACAGAAAAGGAGAAAAACTATGGACATCAAGGCAAAAATTGAAGAGGTCGTAGGCAAGATCAAAAACGACCCGCAGCTCATGGAAAAGTTTAAAAAAGACCCCGTCAAGGCTGTGGAGGGCGTTCTCGGCGTAGATTTGCCCGACGATCTGGTGGAAAAGCTCGTCACGGGCGTCAAGGCCAAGCTCGCGGGGGACAACCTCTCCGGCGCGCTGGGCTCGCTCAAGAAGCTGTTTTGATGCAAAAACCTGACAATCCAGGGCGGATTGTCAGGTTTTTACTATTTCTGCAGCAGATGTTTGAGATACTGAACCGCCTGCCGGTAGCCCTCAAAGCCAAGGCCCATGTACGTTTTTACGCACGCCATGCCTGCGTAAGAGATCTGCCGGAAGGCTTCGCGCTGGCTCACGTCGGACAGATGCACCTCCACAGCGGGAAGGGCGACTGCTTTCAGCGCGTCGAGAATCGCCACACTTGTGTGCGTGTAGGCGGCAGGATTGATGACAATGCCGTCAAACACGCCGTAGGCGGACTGAATTTTGTCCACCAGTGCGCCTTCATGGTTTGACTGGTATATCTCACACTCGATATTCTCCTGCCGGCACACGTCCTCGACGAAACGGACGAGCGCGGCATAGTCCTGCGTGCCGTAGATGGCCGGTTCGCGCAGGCCGAGCAGATTCAGATTCGGGCCGTTAAGAATGAGCAGTTTCATGCAGCGCCTCCATGATTTTATTGACAGCGTCGTCCACACTGCCGCAGTTATCGACAATGCAGTCGGCAAAGCGCCGGTAGCGCGGCTCGCGGGTGCGGTACAGCTCGTCCAGTGCAACGCTCTGCGACACAGGCCTGCCGTCGATGGGCAGTGCGGAAAGCTCCCGCCGCAGCCAGACAATCACGCCGTTCTGGTGCAGAAGATCGTAGTTTTCCTCGCGCAGCACGCTTCCGCCGCCCGTAGCGATCACCGCGCCCGAACGTTTGCCCAGCTCACGCAGCGCCTGCGTCTCCAATGCGCGGAATGCGCCTTCTCCCTGCATGCGGAAAAACTCGGGAATGGGCGTTTGGGTCGTCTGCGTCACCAGCGCGTCGGAGTCGAGCAGCGGCCTTCCCAGCCGCTTTGCCAGTGCCGCGCCCACCACGCTTTTGCCGCAGCCGGGCATGCCGACGAGTACGATGTTCTGCATTTCGCGCGCGAGCTTGCGCTCGATGCGCACAATCTCCGCATCGGCAATCTGCGAGCCCGTAAACAGCTCGCTGGCCCGCCTGGCCTGCGCGACGAGCATCGGCAGCCCGCCCGCGTGCCGGACGCCCAGCTTTTCCGCCTGCAGCAAAAGCGCTGTGCGTGCGGGGTTGTACACCACGTCGAATACGCCGCAGCAGTTCGGAAATTTTGTCAGATCGACCGGCGAAGCGCCATTTTTCGGGTACATGCCCACGGGTGTGGTGTTCACCAGAATTTCTGCGTCCGCGTGGCGGTCCAAGTTTTCATAGTTGTCCGGGCCGCTCCGGGAAATCACAGTTACGGAGGATGCGCCGAGCGTTTTTAATACGTCGCATGCCGTGACCGACGCGCCGCCGCTGCCGAAAACGAGCGCCTTTTTTCCTGCCACGCCCACGCCGCTTGTTTTCACCATGTAGGCAAAGCCGTCCGCGTCGGTATTGTCGCCGTACAGCGTTCCGTCTTTACGGCGCACAAGCGTGTTGACGCTGCCGATGCGCCGTGCAGCCGGGGAGAGCGCAGCGCAGTAAGCCATCACGTCCTTTTTGTAGGGGATCGTGACGTTCAGCGCGTCGAATTCTCCGCTCTGCAAAAATGCGGCCAGTTCCTGCGGCTCTTTTTCGTAGAGCTTATATTCGTAATCGCCCAGCTCTGCGTGGATGGCGGGGGAGTAGCTGTGGCCGAGCGTGCGGCCCAAAAGTCCGCAGCGCAGCATTCAGACCACCTCGCTGTAGCTGCCCAGATAGGCAAACTCTTCGCTGATCGACTGCAGCTCACCCATAAGCTGGATGAACTGCGGCGAGTAGACGGACGTGTCAAGGTCAAAGTAGAACATGAACTCAAAATTCCGCTCCGGCATCGGGCGGCTTTCGAGCTTGTTGAGATTCACGCCGAGCGCGTAGAAGCGCGAGAGCACCTTGTACAGCGCGCCGGGCTTGTGCGGCAGAACCATCATCAGACTCGTCCGGTCTGCGCCGGGATAGATCTCCAGTCCACGCGAGATGCAGATGAAGCGCGTATAGTTGTTGCCCTGATCCTGCACGCTCGACTGCAGGCACTCGAGTCCATACAGCCCCACGCACGAGCGCGCGGCCAGTGCGGCGATGTCCCTGCGTCCGGACTCGGCCACGAGCTTTGCAGCAGCAGCCGTGTTTTCGCAGCGGACGATCTTCACATCGCCAAGCGACTGCAAAAACTGCGCGCACTGGCTGATGGCCTGCTCGTGCGAATAGATCTCCCTGATCTCGCCCGGCTTCGCGCCCGGAAGCGCCAGAAGCGCGTGGTCAACTTTGAGCCGGACGCTGCGCACGATGCTGAATTTGTGCTTTGTCATGAGGTCGTAGACCTTATTCACCGAGCCTGCGGTGCTGTTTTCCAGCGGAATGACGCCGTATTGGCAGAAGCCCTGCTCAATGGCGGAAAAGACTGCGTCAAAGGTCGAAAAATAGAACACGTTCGGCGTGCGGAACAGCTTCTCGCACGCCTGCTGGGAGTATGCGCCCTCCACGCCCTGACAGGCCACGATGGCCTTCGGCGGAAACAACTGCGGTGTGGTTTCAATCGCTTCTTCAATTTTTTTCGGCAGCTCCGCGTTTGTGCCCAGCAGCCGGTTCTGGTAGCCGCGGCTCAGCTCAAAGATCAGAGAGTACAGACTCAGCGTTGCATCCTCAAACTCCTCCGGTACCAGCTTTGCAATTTCGCTCAGCTTTTGACGCTCGCGTCCTGCGTCCAGAACACTTAAGCCATGTTCTTTCTTGTACGCCGCGATCTGCGCCGCCGTCTGCATCCGCTCGGTAAAAAGGGCGGTCAGCTGCGCGTCGATCTCGTCGATTTTTTTGCGGTAATCCTGCAGTTCCATGGTTATTCCCTCGCTGTCTTCGTGAATTTTCTGGCTTCCAGTAATGCGTCATACACCGCGATGGCCGCCGCCGCCTCGACGCACGGCACCGCGCGCGGCACGATGCACGGGTCATGCCGCCCGGGTACGCAGAGCGGAACTTCCTCCATCCGGGACAGACGCACGCTCTGCTGTTCGCGGCGAATGGAAGGCGTGGGCTTGAATGCGGCCCGGAATACAATGGGCATGGCGTTTGTAATGCCGCCCAGAATACCGCCGCAGTGGTTGGTGACGGTGCGAACTCCACCGTTTTCCATGCAATATGCGTCGTTATTCTCGCTGCCGCGCATGGCGGCTGCAGCAAAGCCCGCGCCGAATTCCACACCCTTCACGGCCGGAATGGCGAAAACGAGCTGCGCGATCCTGTTCTCCATGCCGGCGAACATCGGCTCGCCAAGGCCCGCCGGGCAGCCGGTCACGATGCATTCCACCACGCCGCCGACCGAGTCGCCGTCGGATTTTGCCTGTAAAATGGCCTGCTGCATCTGCCCGCCCACGGCGTCGGTCACGACGGGAAACGGCTTGTTGGATACCGGCGCGGTAAACGGCGCATGGTCTTCGATCCCAGCGATCGACGCGATGCGCGCGAAGACTTCAATGCCCTCGCGGCGCAGAAGCTGCAGACAGATGCCGCCGGCGATGCATAAGGGGGCGGTCAGACGCCCGGAAAAGTGTCCGCCGCCCGATACGTCCTGCGCGCCGCCGAATTTCATCTGCGCGGTATAATCGGCGTGGCCGGGACGCGGCACATCGCGCAGCGTGTCATAGTCCTGTGAGCGGGTGTTGGTATTGCGGATGATAGCCGTGAGCGGCGCGCCGCAGGTGACGTGATCGACCACACCGCAGAGAAATTCCGGCAAGTCCGCCTCTTTGCGCGGCGTCGACAGGGGACTGTGTCCCGGCGCGCGCCGGGATAAAAACATGCCAAGCTCGTCCATATCGATGCGCGCGCCGGCGGGCAGGCCGTCGATCGTCACGCCGATGGCCGGCGCGTGCGACTGGCCGAAGATGCTGACGGTGAGATTTCCGTGATAAACACTGCTCATTTTGTGCCTCCTCCCAACGCCTCAAAATCTTCCCAGAACCGGGGATAGGATTTTTCCACGCACTGCGCCTGCAAAACCGTGACGGGGTTTTCACATGCACATGCCGCCGTGGCCGCCGCCATGGCGATGCGGTGGTCGTTGCAGGCGTCCACCGTGCCGCCCGTGAGCCGGGATTTGCCGCGAATGACAAGCCCGTCCGGCAGTTCCTGCACGTCCGCACCGAGCGAAGCGAGCATGGCGGCGGTGGTCTGCAGCCGGTCGGACTCCTTGAGCCGCAGCCGCGCTGCGTTTCCAATTCGGGTCTCGCCGCAGGCGAGTGCCGCTACGACGCTCAACGCCGGGATGAGGTCGGGAATGGGGCCGGCGTCGATGGTAATTCCGCGCAGCTTGCCCTGCCGCACGGCGACGCGGTCATGCTGCAGCAAGACCTCTGCGCCGAATTGCTGCAAAAGCTCGACGATTGCCCGGTCGCCCTGGGCGCTGCTGCGGTCAAGGCCGAACACACACACGCCTGGCCCGGCCAGCGCGCCCATGCACAGAAAGAACGCGGCATTCGACCAGTCACCCTCGACCGTGCAGCAGCCGGGCGAAAAATAGCGCTGTCTGCCCGGAATCTGATATGAGTTGCATGCTTTTTTGAAGGAAATATGCGCCTGCAGAAGCGCGGATTCGGTCATATTCAGGTAGGCCGCAGACTGCAGTTCGCCCGTGACGGTGATTGTGCTGGGGCCTTTCAGCAGCGGCAGTGCAAACAAAAGCCCAGAAATATACTGCGATGATACGTCTCCGGGCAGGGTATATGCGCCCGGCTGCAGCTGTCCTTCGGCGTACAGCGTTTCGCCGCTTCGGCGCAGCGCCATGCCGTGGGCAATAAGCTCCCGGTCCAGTGGATGCAGCGGCCGCGCAGGCAGGCGGCCCTGCATTTTGAAAGCCGCTTTTGCCCCCAGTGCACCCACAAGCGGCAGAAGAAAGCGCAGCGTGGAGCCGCTTTCGCCTACGCGCAGCACGGCAGCTTCGGGGACATTTTGTATGGGCTGCACATACAGCGCGCCGGGCGCTGCGGTGATCTCCGCACCCAGCGCGCGAAGACAGTCGATGGTTGCCAGAATGTCGCGCGAAAGCCCGTCCAGGTGCAGCGTGACAGGGCCCTTCGACAGCGCCGCGCAGATGAGAAGCCGGTGCGCAATGGACTTTGACGCCGGGATGTGCACGCAGCCTGTTCGTTCTCCCGGCTTACATATGCGCGTCATTTTGCACCTCCGTCGCGCAGCCATGCCGAAAGTCCGGCGGTATCGATGGGCATGATCTCGCAGCGGCCGACTGCGCGCGGCACGATGAGATTCAGCCGGCCGCCCGCAATTTTTTTGTCGCGGCAGGCTGCGTCCAGAAGCTCGGAAGCAGAAAAAGCCGTTTCCGTGGGCAGGCCGAGCGCGCGAAGCAGCGCCAGCAGCGCGTCCAGAACGGATGCACCGCACAGACCGCGCTTGACTGCCGCACGGCTTATCATGACCATGCCGATGGCGACGGCGCTGCCGTGCGGGACGGTATAATCGCTGCACCGCTCGACAGCGTGGCCGAACGTGTGGCCGAAGTTCAGGATCTGCCGGCCGCCGCGGTCAAACTCGTCGGCGCAGACCACGTCGCGCTTCATCGAAACGCAGGTGGAGATGACGTGAGAGAGTTGGTTTTTCACGCCGTTTTGACGCAATTCCTCAAAAAACGGGGCGTTTCCGTACATGGCGTACTTCACGACCTCGGCGCAGCCGTCGGCAAAAACTCCGTCCGGCAGGCTGGCAAGCGTGTCCGTATCGCACAGCACAAGACGCGGCTGATAGAAGCTGCCGGCTAAGTTTTTGCCGGCGGGCAGGTCGATGGCCGTCTTGCCGCCCACGGACGAGTCGACCGCCGCAAGCAGCGTCGTCGGAATTTGGATATACGCCACGCCGCGCAGATAACACGCGCTGGCAAAGCCCGTGACATCGCCCACCACGCCGCCGCCCAGCGCCACGACAAGATCTGTGCGCGCAAGACGGTTTTCAGCCAGAAAGTTCAGAATCTGTGAGAAAGTGCCGATATTTTTCGAGCGCTCGCCGTGCGGAAACACGAAGGAGACAACGCGCAGGCCCGCGGCACGAAGGCTCTGGCAGACCGTCTCACCGTAGAGCGGGAAGACTGTATTGTCGCTCACCACGGCGGCGCAGGCTGCGTGCGTGAGCGCCGCGGCGTATTCGCCCGCTTTGTCAAGCAGACCTGCGCCGACCAGCACATCGTAGCTGTTGGACGCGGTCACATGGATGGTGTTCATCAGCCGTCGACCTCCTGCTTGCGCTGCCGCCCCTCGTCGAGCAGGCGGACGAGCGTGCCGCGATCCTCCTGCAGCATTGCGTCGCGGTACTGGCGCAGGTTTTCAATCAGGATATCCAGCTCGTTCGTGAGATTGTCCCGGTTTTCCAGAAACAGCTCGGCCCACATCTGCGGGTTGAGCCACGCCACGCGCGTGAGATCCTTGTAGCTGCCGGCGGAAAAGCCCTTGTGGCTGCCTGCGGTGGGACTTTTGATGTAGGCGTTGGAGACGACGTGCGCCAGCTGCGAGGTAAAGGCGATCATCTCGTCATGTTTTTCGGCTGTGGTGACGGAGAAGCTGCCGAAACAGGCGGGTTCGAGCAGGTCCTTCGCCCGCTGCAAAAGCGCAATGTCGTCGAATCTGGGCGGTACGAGCACCATCGGCGCGCCCTGAAAGAGGTTCGCGCGGGCGTATTTAAAGCCAGAGTTGTGTGTGCCCGCCATGGGGTGGCCGCCGACAAAGGTGAAGCCGTACTGCTCCGCCAGCGGGAAGCAGGCATTGCACACCACGCGCTTGGTGCCGCCGCAGTCAATGACCATGGCGGATTTTGCGATGTGCGGGGCCATTTTCCGCAGATAGTCGATGCAGGCCAGCGGGTAGACGGCGAGCAGCAGCAAATCGCATTCGCCGATGGTATCTTCTGTGAGCGCGCCGTCGACATCGCCGGTCATCTCGGCAAAGCCGAGCACACTTTCGCTGCGGTTCCAGGCGAGTACGCGCCATTGTGCGGCATGATATGCCTTGGCCATCGAGCCGCCGATGAGGCCAAGGCCGACGATCCCGGCCGTCATTGCGCCAGCACCGCGCGCACGCGGCGCATTTTTTCAGCCAGCGCTGCAAACTGGTCAGGCGTGAGCGCCTGCGCGCCGTCGCACAGCGCGTGCATGGGGTCGTTGTGCACCTCGATCATCACGCCGTCCGCGCCGCCGGCTGCTGCGGCCAGCGCCATGGGCGGCACGAGACGTGCGCTGCCGGTGGCATGGCTGGGGTCGACCACGATGGGAAGATGTGTCAGCTCGTGCAGCATCGGCACGGCGGAAAGGTCGAGCGTGTTGCGGGTGTAGGTCTCAAAGGTGCGGATGCCGCGCTCACAGAGGATGATCTGCTCGTTGCCGCTGGCCATGATGTATTCCGCACTCATCAGAAGCTCTTTGAGCGTGTTGGCAAGGCCACGCTTTAAAAGAATGGGCTTTTTGAGCTTGCCCAGTTCCTTGAGCAGGTCAAAGTTCTGCATATTGCGCGCGCCGACCTGAATGACGTCCACGTCTTCAAAGAGCGGGATGTGGTTGATGTTCATGATCTCGGTCACGATGGGAAGGCCGGATTCGCGCCGCGCGATTTTGAGAAGCTCGAGGCCCTCGGCCTTCAGACCCTGAAAATCATACGGAGACGTGCGCGGCTTGAACGCGCCGCCGCGCAGCATGGTGGCACCGCCGGCCTTGACGGCCTTGGCGATGGAGACGATCTGCTCTTCCGACTCGACCGAGCACGGACCTGCGATGATCGCAAAGCTGCCTGCGCCGATACTGGCCCCGCCCACGCGGACAACGGTGTCGTCGGGGTGGAATTTCCGGTTGCAGCATTTAAACGGATCGCTCACCCGCTTGACGCTCTCGACGATGTCGAGACTGGCAAGCAGGTCGAGATCGACCTTGCTGGTGTCGCCGATGAGGCCCAGAACCGTCTGATAGGTGCCCTCGGATATGTGAACGCCAAGGCTCTGCGCCTTGAGCCATTCAATGAGCTGCTCGCGCTTTTCCTGCGCAACGTTTGGTTTGAGAATTACAATCATGCCAGATCCCTCCAGAAGATGAAACATAACAAAGAAAAAAGCGGCACAGTGTAATCTGTGCCGCAAAAAAACAAATCCAATGATTTTTACGCATCACAAATTACCCTTACTATGCCTGCACAGTAAAGTAAAAGTAATATGCGCAAAAAATCATACCGTTCATCGAAAAAACTCCTTCATGAAACCATGCTGATTTTACCGCTGTTTTTGGGAAATGTCAATCCCCGGCGGCACTTTTTTCATGCAAAGTGTTGTAGAGTCCCCGGCGCGCGCAGGCGTTGACAAAAAAACGCCTGTTTTGTATACTACAATTAAAAGAACAGCGGGAGGGATGCGCGATGCAATGCCCAAAGTGCGGCGCTGCGCTGCAGCTTGGCGCAGGCTGCTGCCCACGGTGCGGTACGAAGTATACCGTGCGCCGGGCGCGCAGGCCAGGAAAGCGCTGCCCCGGCTGCGGGCAGGTCGTACCGGCCGGAGCGGCAGTCTGCCCGGGCTGTGGAGGCGCGCTTGCAGCGGATGCGCCGATAAAGCCAAAGCCGCGCCCGATGAAAAGTCCGCTTACGGGGCTGTTTGTCACGCTTATCGCGGTACTGTCTGTGATCGTCGTGGGTGCGGCGGGATTTTTGATTTGGTATTTCCTTTTCTAGGGAACCTCTGATTTAATCCGCACTACCATAAAGACTCCGGATGTGGAATAATAAGACTATCAAAGCAATGGTGGTGTATGACGATGAAGAAACAG
>SFHJ01000043.1 GCA_004555655.1 Clostridiales bacterium | reverse complement strand
ACAAGGTAGGAGTCACTTCATATTGTCCGATTTTTAAGCCTGTTCAGTCCCGTATTATCACATAGCAGGACAAAAGACAAGAACAGCCACAGCAGTGCATACTACTGTGGCTGTTAACTGTCTTATGAACACCTCGCGTTTTAGCGGGGCGTTGTTGTATGCGTCCGTGCAACTTCTTTCCCCTTGGCAACAAATGGTGAAAGGAGGCGGGATTTACGCATGACGGAGGAGGAAAAAACCATCCTTCTGACGCAGCACGACGGCCAGATCAGGCGCCACGAGGGCCGCATCCGTGAGCTGGAGCGCCGGCAGGACGACCTTGACAAGCTGGTGACGGCCATGGCCACGGTCGAGCAGAAGCAGGCCAGCATGGACGAGGATCTCAAGGAAATCAAAAAGGACGTGAAGACCCTTGCCCAAAAGCCCGGCAAACGGTGGGACGCGGTCGTGGAAAAGGTGCTGGCAGCGCTGGCCGGCGCGCTCGTGAGCTTTCTGCTGCTCAGGGCGGGAATCGGATAGGAAAGGGGAGAGAATATGCTGCAAAAACTTTCAAGCCGCAAGTTTCTGACGGCGCTTCTGGGCGTGGCGAGCGGACTTGCCATGATCTTTGGCGTCGATGAGCAGGCCGTTACGCAGGTGGCGGGCGCGGTCACGGCGCTTGCCAGCGTCGTCAGCTATATCTTCGCGGAGGCCAAAATCGACGCGGCGAATAAGGCATGAAAGAGGGCCGGTTTCCGGATGGAAACCGGCCCTCTTACGGTGCAGCAGGCCGGGAATGCTCTGCTTCGGCCGGCGCGCAGCTCCCGGGATACTGCAGGCGATAGGGTACTGTCAAGCGTTATGCGCAAATAAGCTGAGAATAAAAAAGAAGGATTCCGAACGCAATGCGTCCGGAATCCTGGCGCGGAAGGAGAGATTCGAACTCTCGCTCGCTTTTTAGACGACTACTCCCTTAGCAGGGGAGCCCCTTCGGCCTCTTGGGTACTTCCGCAGGTCGAATGCAACAGTGGAGAAAATGGCGGAGAGAGTGGGATTCGAACCCACGGCACATCGCTGTGTCACTGGTTTTCAAGACCAGCTCCTTAAACCGCTCGGACATCTCTCCGAATCATGTTCTCAAAAGACGCTAACAATATTAGCATATCAAACCGGCTTTGTCAATGCATTTTCGCGTTTCGCGCGAAGATTTCCGCCCAAGTCGCTTGATACCGTGAAAAATGCGTGCTATACTATAGCTAATTTTGAAAAACTACAGAAGGTGTTTTTTATGACAAAAATTGATATCTACTCGGGCTTCCTCGGCGCGGGCAAGACCACGCTCATCAAAAAGATGATCAAAGAGGCCTATGCGGGCGAAAAGCTGGTACTCATTGAGAATGAGTTCGGCGAGATCGGCATCGACGGCGGCTTTCTGCAGGAGGCCGGCATCCAGATCACCGAGATGAATTCCGGCTGCATCTGCTGCTCGCTGGTGGGTGACTTCGGCCGTGCGCTGGAGAAGGTCATCGCCGACTACGCGCCCGACCGCATTCTCATTGAGCCGTCCGGCGTGGGCAAGCTCTCCGACGTCATCGCCGCCGTGCAGAAGGTCACGCGCGAGGGCGTAGAGCTGGGCAACTTCGTCACCGTTGCCGACGCAACGAAGTGCAAGATGTATATGAAGAACTTCGGCGAGTTTTACAACAACCAGATCGAGACGGCCAACACCATCGTCCTCAGCCGCACGGGCGGCATGAACGAGGCCAAGCTCGATCAGTGCGTGGCCATGATCCGCGAGCACAATGCCGCCGCAACGCTTGTCACCACGCCCTGGGAGCAGCTCACGGGCGAGCAGCTCATGCAGGCCATGGAGCAGCGCACGTCCATCGCCGACGAGCTGGCAGCGATGGAGAAAGAAGCGCACGAGCATCATCATCACCATCACGACGAGGACGGTGCGTGCGACGATCCCGACTGCTGCTGCCACCATCACCATGACGATGATGATGAGGATGGGCACGAGCACGAGCACCATCACCACCATCATCACCACGACGAGGACGGTGCGTGCGACGATCCCGACTGCTGCTGCCACCATCATCACGATGAGGGCGAGGACGAACACGAGCATCATCACCATCATCACCACGGCCACGATGCCGACGAGGTGTTCGTCAGCTGGGGTGAGCAGACGCACAAGAAGTTCACCGAAGCGCAGATCGCGGACATTTTGGGTAAGCTCGCCGACGAGCAGACCTACGGCATCGTTCTGCGCGCCAAGGGCTACGTTGCAAACAGCGAAGCCGGGCGCTGGATTCACTTTGACTACGTCCCCGGCGAGAGCGATATCCGTGACGGCTGCGCGATGGTCACGGGCCGCGTGTGCGTGATCGGCTCGAAACTCAATGAGCCGGCCATTGCCGCGCTGTTCGGCGTGGAGCACTGAGGTGGCCACCATGTCCAATCCCACACCCATTCCCATGTACGTCTTTACCGGTTTTCTGGAGTCCGGCAAGACGAAGTTCATTCAGGAGACGTTGGAAGATTCGCGCTTCAACTCCGGCGAGCGGACGCTGCTGCTCGTTTTTGAAGAGGGCGAGGAGGAATACGACCCCTCGACATACCCCTGCAAGGATGTGTTCATCGAGACGCTGGACTATGACGGCCTGAGCGAGGACATGCTTGAGAGCCTGCGCAAAAAATACCGTGCCGAGCGCGTGGTGGTCGAGCTCAACGGCATGCACCAGGCGGCAGATTTCTACCTCAAAACGCCTGAGCACTGGAAAATCGCACAGGAGGTCATGTTCGCCGACAGCACGACGTTTTTCAGCTACAACGCCAACATGCGCCAGCTGGTCGTGGACAAGCTGGCGGGTGCGGAGCTGGTCATCTTCAACCGCGTTCCGGTGGGCACGGACATCATGCCGTACCACAAGATTGCAAGAGCCGTCAACCGCAAGATCGACATCATCTACGACTACACGGACGGAACAACGCAGTTTGACGAGATCGAAGACCCGCTGCCGTTCGATATTAGCGCGCCTGTGATCGAGATTGCCGACGAGGACTATGCGCTTTTCTACCGCGACATCACGGAAGAGCCGAAGAAGTACGCGGGCAAGACCGTCCGCTTCAAGGGACAGGTCGCGCGGCTTCGCCGTGAACGCGAGGGCATGTTCGCGCCGGGCCGGTTCGTGATGACCTGCTGCGAGGCCGATATCACATTCATGGGCCTGCCGTGTAAGTTTGTGGGCAGCAACGGCCTGAAGGCCAGGAGCTGGGTCACGGTCGAGGCCACGGTCGAGGTCAAATACCATTCGCTCTACAAGGGCGTGGGGCCGATTCTCACGGCCAAGTCCGTTACACCGGCAGATGCCGCCGACCCTGAGGTCGCAACCTTCTAAAGACATAGAAAGGGAGAAGCGCGCATACGCTTCTCCCTTTTCCTGATTTCAGACAATTTCCTGCTCCAATGCGTCAAATTCGGGTGTAGAGAAAAACGAGCCCAACGTCATTTCCAATCCGTCACATATCTTTTTGATCGTGATGATCGAGACGTCCCGCCTGCTTTCGTCGAGCAGGCTGTACACCGTAGACGGCGTCATGCCGGAAATACTTGCCAGCTCATTCGTTCTGATCCCTCGCTCCTTGCATAGAGTCCGTACTCTTTGCGCCACAGCATCCTTGACAGACATGTATTCACCCCATAGCGAATTTTAAAAAATATAACGCAAGTGCGTATACGCACTTGCGTATTTTTTAAAAATGATGTATACTTCTTATGGGTGCGGGACAGCACACTTATTTTGGAGGTCGTAACATGTATTGCTCGAACTGTGGAAATATTCTGCCGGATGGCGCGAAGTTCTGCCCAAAATGCGGGCGGGCAACCGGCCGGCCAGCAGCCGATACCGTGCCAGGCGGGTTATATACGCTCACCATCATGCGGGAGAATCAGTGGTTTGCCGTCAATCCCGCAGTCAGAATGACTCTCGACGGCAGCCAGACCTATAGCATCGGCAACGGCGAGACCTTGCGCATTCCTGTCTCATCCGGCGCACACTGTGCCGCGTTTTCCTGCAGCATCCGCAACAAGGTCGTAAATCTCAATGTTGCAGGCGATATCACGTTACGTATCAGATGGAACAGGGTCACCGGAAGCCTTGAAGTTGAATAAGGAGGAAAGCAATGTATTGTGTTAATTGCGGAAAAGAACTCAGTGACGAGGCGGCATTTTGCCCGGAATGCGGTGCGCAGCAGGGCGTACACACGCCGGCTGCGCCCTGTACCGAAAGCAGCGCGCCAGCAGCCCAACAGCCTGTCAGCAAAGCGCCGTATAATACAGTGTGCATCGTCGGCCTTATTGTATCCGGCATTTCGCTGTTTCTCAATTTTTGGGGTATCGTCGGGATCGTCGGAACGGTATTGTCCGTAATCGGCCTGATAGGCTGCCAGCGAAAAGGGGAGAACGGAAGAGTGTGTGCGATCAGCGGCATCGCGATCGGTGCATTTTCCATCCTTTACGGCTTTTTTTCTCTAATATGACCTGCTGTACATAAATTATGCCCCGGCGCATCATCCGATGCGCCGGGGTTCAGCTTGTCAAAAAGCCTCGCAGAGTTCGCCGCGTCTGCGGCGAAAAAACTGTAGATTATTTTTCCCGGCGGCGTGTACGTCGGGAAAAATACACTCCGGCCTGCGAGTGTGCAGGCTGTCCGCCTTTGGCGGACAGATTGTGCGCGCAGCAGGCCGCGGCCTGTTGTCGAAAAACTCCAAAGGAGTTTTTCGACAGCCTCAAGCGGCCGCCTGACGGGCAGGCGCTTGTTTCATATTATCGAATCAAAGGTCTGCAATCACGGCCTCGGCCGTCTGCATGCCGTCCACGGCGGCGGACATGATGCCGCCGGCGTAGCCTGCGCCCTCGCCGCAGGGATACAGGCCCGCAAGGCCAGACTGGCGGTTTTCTCCGCGCACGATACGCACGGGGCTGGAGCTTCTCGTCTCGGGCGCGGTCATGACCGCATCCGGTTCGGCGTAGCCATGCAGGCGCTTATCCAGCTCGCCGAGCGCCCGCTCCAAAACGCCGGTGATTTTTTCCGGCAGCACGTCGTGCAGATCGCAGAAGTGAACGCCGGGCCGGTAGGTGGGACGGACGCTTCTGGCTTCGGCCGAGGGCTTATGCGCCAGAAAATCGCCCACGAGCTGCGCGGGCGCGTGATAATCGCTGCCGCCCGCCAAAAATGCCGCGCGCTCGATCTCGCGCTGCCAGTATATGCCGCCAAGGGTCGATTTGTCCGGGAAATCCTCGGGATGCAGCGTGACGAGCAGCGCCGCGTTGGCGTTTTCACCGTCTCTTGCAAAGTCGCTCATGCCGTTTGTGACCACGCCGCCTGTTTCCGATGCGGCGGCGACCACGCTGCCGCCCGGGCACATGCAGAAGGTATAGGCGGAATTGCCGTCCGGCAGCTTCACGTTGAGCTTATAATCTGCCGCGCCGAGACCCGGCTGGCCCGCGAATGCGCCGTACTGGCTCTCGTCAATGAGGCGCTGCGGATGTTCGATGCGCACGCCCATGGAGAACGGCTTCGGCTCCATCGGCACGCCCATCTCATGCAGAAATTCAAATGTGTCGCGCGCGCTGTGGCCGATGGCAAGGATCATCTGGCGGCACGCGAGCGTGTGCTGCACGCCGTTTTGCTCGTAGACGGCGGCGGCAATCCGGCCGTTTTCCGTTTCGATTCCGACGAGCTTCGCGCCGAAGTGCACCTCGCCGCCGTAATGGATGAGCGCATGGCGCAGATTCTGCACGACGCTCAAGAGCACGTCCGTGCCGATATGCGGCTTGGCGTCAAATAAAATGCTCTCCGGCGCGCCTGCGGCTGCAAACTGCTCCAGCACCCAGCCGATGCGCGGATTCTTCACGCCGGTGTTCAGCTTACCGTCGGAGAATGTGCCTGCGCCGCCCTCGCCGAACTGCACGTTGCACTCCGGGTCGAGCTCGCCCGTCTGCCAGAATTTCTGCACCTTTTCATGCCGCGTGGCCGCGTCCTGCCCGCGCTCGAGCACGATCGGGCGCAGGCCCGCCATCGCAAGTACCAGCGCGGCAAACATGCCTGCCGGGCCGAAGCCCACCACCACGGGCCTTGTTTCAGGCTGGCGCTGCGGCTGCGGAACGCTGTAGACGTAGTCTGCGGCAACGCTGGCCTTGGCGCAGTGTGCCATTTTTAATACCTTGTCCTCGCGGCCCTTGACCAGCACGTCCACGGTATAGATCACACGCACGTCATGCTTTTTGCGCGCGTCGACAGATCTTCTGCGGATATCGAGCTGTTTGATCTCCGTCTCACGGATGCGCAGTTGCCGCGCGGCGGACTGCACCAGCTGCTGCGGCGTATGCGACGGCGGCAGGGAGATATCACGAATTCGGATCATACGGTTTCCTCTCTTGTTCCAAGCATCCCGGCAAGCCTGCCGGACGACCACGCCCACTGCAGATTATACCCGCCGCAGTCTCCGTCGATATCCAGTACCTCGCCGGTGGCGAACACGCCCGGCGCGAGCCTGCTCTCAAGCGTCTGCGGGTCAAATTCGTCCGTCACAATGCCGCCCGCGGTCACCTGCGCGTTTTCCATGCCCATGACGCCCGTGACGGGCAGCGTGAAGCAGCGCAGCTGCTGGCGCACCTGCGTCAGTTCTGCGTCCGTCAGAGCGCTGGCGGGCCGCTGCAGGCTCCCCAGCGCGCGGCGCATCACGACGCTTCCCAATCGAGAGGGAAGAATTCC
Source organism: Clostridiales bacterium (assembly GCA_004555655.1). Taxonomy (GTDB): domain Bacteria; phylum Bacillota; class Clostridia; order Oscillospirales; family Oscillospiraceae; genus CAG-170. The sequence goes on along the minus strand of SFHJ01000043.1, from coordinate 3,354 downwards.
GCTCAAAAAATCCTCAGCAGGCAGCTCGCCCATCGCCGCGCGCTTGTCTTTCAGCAGCGCGTCCACATCCTCGGGTGCGTAGGCGCGCAGAAAATCGAGTGACAGCTCCGCACCGTCAAGCAGACCGGCCGCGCGTGAAAGCGAGAACGCAACCGGGCCGCTGAGTCCGAAGTCGGTGAACTGCACCTCACCCGCTTCCTGCGCGATGAGCTGCCCGTTCTGTCGCAGGCGCACCAACGCATCGGCGCGCACGCCCTTGAGTGCGCGCACGTGGGTTGGGTCGGTCTTGATCTGCGTGAGGCTGGGCGAAAGCACGGTGCAGCCGTGGCCCAGCATCCCAAGCAGACGGTAGCCTGATTTTGTGCCGCCCAGCTTTTTCCCTGCGCAGCCGCCCGCGGCCACAATGAGCCTGTCGCCAAAATAGCGTTCGCCAGTGGCCGAGATCGCCTCATAGCCGCGCGCTTTCTTTTTCACCTCAATCACATCGCAGCTGCAAACCACGTTCACCCCGCGCGTTTCCAGCGCGAAGCGCAGCACGTCGAGCACGCTGTTTGCCTGATCAGACAGGGGATATACGCGCCCCGTGCTGTCCGCCACGGTCAGAAGTCCCAGCAAACGGAAAAAGCGCAGCGTATCGTCAAGGCCGAAGCGCGAAAGCGCCGGCACGGCAAAACCAGGCCGCGCGCCGTGGTAGTGCGTGGCGGCCAGGTCGAGATTTGTGAGATTACACCGGCCGTTGCCCGTGGCGAGGAGCTTGCGGCCCACGCGTGATTGCCGCTCAAGGAGCGTCACAGCGTTGCCCGGCTGCTCAGCCGCGGTGAGCGCGGCCATCATCCCGCTGGCCCCGCCGCCGATAATCAGTACCTTCATGCAAATTCACCTTGCTTTCCTGCACACAGTATAACCGAAACAGAGAGATTTCTCAAGTTGACATAATCCGGATGGCTTTTCTTTTTTGCACAGATGTGTTATGATATGCCCGAAGTCATACGGTAGGAGAGAACGTAATGGAAAAACGCGAAATGATCGCGCATCTGGCAGCGAATGACACAGAAGCGATCCTGCTTGCGCGTGTGTACGAGCGCATTTCAACGGCCGCGCAGCGCAATATTCCCTCTGCGAGCTGTTTTCTGACACAGCGTGAGCAGATGCTCGCGCAACAGCTGCTGCGCGGCACGGAAATCACGTTTTTCGGCGGCGCGCAAACGGCTGAGCGGCGCGTGTGTGCGTATCTGCCGGAATATCTGGACGAAGGCTGGCTTATGGAGGGTGATTCGCCCGTTGCTGCTGTGCGTGCAAGCTACTTTGAAAAAGATGCGCTCACGCACCGCGATCTTCTGGGCGCTCTGATGGGCTGCGGCATCAAGCGCGAAACGGTCGGCGATATCAATGTGTCCGAAGGACGGTGTGAATTTTTCCTCACGCGCGAGATTCTGCCGTTCGTCCTGCAGAATCTGACATCCGCCGGCCGGACAAAGCTGCATCTGGAGCAAATTCCGCTCGCGAAGGTCACTCCGCCGGAGCAGAAGATGAAGGAGATCAGAGACACCCTGCCTTCCCTGCGGCTCGACGCACTGGTATCAAGCGGGTTCGGCATGGCGCGCGGCAAGGCCGCGGCGCTCATCGAGAGCGGAAAGGTCGAGCTCAACTACGCGCAGTGCCTCAAGCCGGACCGCGAGGTGCGCGAGGCGGATGTGATCGCGGCGCGGGGCCTTGGCAAGCTGCGGCTCGAGACCGTCGGCGGCCGCACGAAAAAAGACCGCATCAGTGTGACAATTTTACGCTACATTTAGGAGAGAACGATGGAACAGACGAAAATTGACCGTATCAACGAGCTGGCGAAGAAAGCCAAGACCGTGGGTCTCACACCTGAGGAAGATGCTGAGCGTGCCCAGCTTCGGCAGGAGTATCTTGCCGCCGTGCGGCAGAATTTGCGCGCGCAGCTGGACAACACCTTCATTGTGGATGAAGACGGCAACAAGCGCCCGCTGCGCAAGCAGTAACTGCTGGCCTGTCCGGGCGCGTCAGCGCAGATACCACCACGCGAGAATCAACAGGTGGACGCCCAGCAGGATCGGAAGGGTGATATAGAATTTCGGATGCTTTGTCTTGTGATGAAACGCATACATCCCAATGAGTGCGCCGAGGCTGCCGCCCAGCGCGGCAATGAGCAGCAGCGTGCGCTCGGGGATACGGCGATGGTGTGTGCGGGCAAAATGCTTATCCAGAAGCATAAATGAAAGCGCAAGCGCATTGATTAGAAGCAGGTAGACGGGCATCTGAAACATCCTTTCCGGGAGGGATTGTGCATGAAAAAAAGGTTGATACTGGCGTGTATGGCCGCCTGCGCGGCTCTTTTGTGCGCGTGCTCGGTGCAGACGCGCACGGCGTGGGAGACGGTGGACGACATGATCGTGCAGGACTGCGCGAGCTGGCAAAGCGGCGCGAAAATCATCTCGTTCGAGGTGCCGGCCGGCGCCGGGGCGCAGGAGTTGGATGGGAGCGGCGCGCGGCAGGTCTATGCAGCGGCCGACGGTGCGTATGAGATTGTGGCCGAGGTGCTGCTGGATACGTCGGTAGACAGCGTCGTGCGCAGCCTGACAGGCTTCCCGCCCGAGCGGGTGCAGGTGGTCGAGACACGGTGCGGAGAGCTTCCGGAATACCAGTTCGCGTGGTACGCAGGCTCTGATGAGGGCGGCCGGCTCTACCGCGCGGATGTGGTGCTGGAAGAGCCGTATTGCTATGCGCTGCTGTTCAGCACGAGCGAGCAGAGCGGCACGAAATATGATAGCATAGCCGCGCGTGTCTTTGCAAGCATGTCGCTCGCAGACGGCGACGGGGTTTGAGTTATGTGGAGATCTGCGGGAAAAGCAGCGGTTTCCGGGCAAAAAAATCGGGCTGTTTTTTTTCGAAAAACTGCTTGACAAAGTGGGCGGCTTCTTGTATAATTACACCCGTCGCTGAGAGATGCGGCGCCGTGAAAGCGGCCTAGTGGAATGGAAGGTTAGCTCAGCTGGGAGAGCACTTGCCTTACAAGCAAGGGGTCACAGGTTCGAGCCCTGTACTTTCCACCAGAAACCTGGCCCGGTGGTGCAGTCGGTTAGCACGCCAGCCTGTCACGCTGGAGGTCGACAGTTCGAGTCTGTTCCGGGTCGCCATAATGTGTGTTGAGGCGAGTTCTTACTCGCCTCAATATGCCTCTGTAGCTCAGTAGGTAGAGCAGCGGACTGAAAATCCGCGTGTCGTTGGTTCAACTCCGACCGGAGGCACCATTATGCGGGTGTAGCTCATCCGGTAGAGCGCCACCTTGCCAAGGTGGAGGTAGCGAGTTCGAGCCTCGTCACCCGCTCCAAA
>SFHJ01000012.1 GCA_004555655.1 Clostridiales bacterium | reverse complement strand
TGACTATGCCGGTGGATGTGCTTTTCTGGATGGGCAGGAGCTTCACCTGACGCCCATTGAGTATAAACTGCTATGCCTGTTGAGCAAAAATGTAGGTAAGGTACTGACCCACCAGTTCATTACACAGCATATCTGGGGCAAGAACTGGGAAAGCAATCAGGCATCCCTGCGGGTATTTATGGCAACGCTGCGCAAAAAACTGGAACCGAACGAGGATTCGCCTGCGTACATCCAAACCCATATCGGTGTCGGATATCGCATGGTTCAGGTTGACGAAAGCCTGATACAGACAGCTGTTATAAAAGCCTTTCAATCTCATCGGGAAAGTTAATAGATGACAGAAGACCGAATGAAAGGCCGCTCCCCATAATAGCGGCCTTCCATTCGGTCATCCATTTTTCTGGATGCACCCCAGAAACTGTCAGCTAACAGCTAATAAGTACTTAGGCATCACCGCACAATTCGGCAAGAGAATTCGGCGAGATAGTTTGGCACAAGACAACGTTTGAAAAACGCAGGAATACTGGATGTATTTCAAGTTTTTCAAACGGCAGTATCGGGACAAAAGATCCGTCGGAGGCCGCAGACGCAATTGCGCGGTGTTGCCCTTAGTTCCTTATCACTGTTAAGCCAATGGACGGCTGGTTTTCTGCCTGTAACACCATAGATGCCAGGACTCTGCAATTCCCGTATGCCAAAATCGCAAACAGCGCAGCGGCATGCGCGCGCCGCGAAATGCTTGCATTCGAACCCGGCGGTTTCTCGCAGTCCGCACCCGGCCAAAATATAAGAGCCGTTCCATCCGGAACGGCTCTTATATTCTGGAGCAGGATACGGGAGTCGAACCCGCCTCCGCGGCTTGGGAAGCCGCTGTACTACCGATGTACGAATCCTGCGTCGCGACTATCATAACATCTTCCGGGCCGTTTTGCAACCGTTTTTTGTCGTGCCGGGCGCAGTATATGCGCCCGGCGTGTATGTTTACTTCTTTGCGCTTTCGCCGCGCAGGCGGATGATTTCGTCGCGCAGCACGGCGGCGTATTCGTACTCCATCATGCGCGCGGCTTCGCGCATCTTCTTTTCCAGCTTCTCGATCTCGCGCTCAAGCTCCTTCTTTGTCATCTTTACGCCGGACTTGCCCGCGCGCTCCGGCGTGGGCGCGGCGGAAATCTCAATCAGCTCACGCACCGATTTGACGATGGTTTTCGGCACAATGCCGTGCTTCTCATTATACGCCTGCTGAATTGTGCGGCGGCGCGCCGTTTCATCCATCGCCGCGCGCATGGCGGCGGTGATCTTGTCGGCGTACAGAATGACCCTGCCGCCTGCGTTTCTTGCCGCGCGTCCGATGGTCTGAATGAGGCTCGTCTCTGAGCGGAGGAAGCCCTCCTTATCCGCGTCCAGAATCGCAATCAGCGACACCTCAGGCAAGTCCAGGCCCTCGCGCAGCAGGTTGATGCCGATGAGCACGTCGAACTTTGCCATGCGCAGGTCGCGGATGATCTCCATACGCTCCATGGCGCCGATGTCCGAGTGCATGTAGCGCACGCGGATGCCGTTCTGCGTGAGATACTTGGTCAGATCCTCGGCCATCTTCTTGGTCAGCGTCGTGACAAGCGTCCGCTCGCCCTTTTCGGTCGTGGCGTTGATCTCGCCGATGAGATCGTCGATCTGCCCCTCAATGGGGCGCACGAACACCTCGGGGTCTAAAAGCCCAGTGGGACGGATGAGCTGCTCGGCGGTATTGGCCGAGCGCTCGCGCTCATAATCGCCCGGCGTGGCTGAGACGTAGACGGCCTGATGGATGCGGCTGGTGAACTCGTCAAACGTGAGCGGCCGGTTGTCAAACGCCGACGGCAGGCGGAAGCCATAATCAACCAGGCTCTGCTTTCTTGAGTGGTCGCCGTTGTACATCGCGCGCACCTGCGGCAGCGTGACGTGGCTCTCGTCGACGAACAACAGGAAATCGTCCGGGAAGTAGTCGATGAGCGTGGTGGGCGGCGTGCCCGGCGCGCGGCCGGCAATGACGCGCGAGTAGTTCTCGATACCGGTGCAGAAGCCGATCTCCTGCATCATCTCAAGGTCATACTGCGTGCGCTGGCGGATGCGCTGCGCCTCGAGCAGTTTGTCGTTTTCCTCAAAGTATTTGACCCGCTGCCACATCTCGTCCTCAATCTCGCGCATGGCGCGCGCCATTTTTTCCTTGGACGCCACATAGTGCGACGCGGGATAGACGGCAACGTGGCTGAGCACCCGCTCGGGCATACCGGTGACGGCGTTGATCTCGGAGATGCGGTCGATCTCATCGCCGAAAAACTCCACGCGGATGGCGCGTCCGGCCCAGTAGGCGGGATAGATTTCCAGCGTGTCGCCGCGCACGCGGTAGGTATTGCGGATGAAGTTCATGTCGTTGCGCTCGTAGCGGATCTCCGTGAGCTTGCGCATCAACTCGTCGCGGTCGCGCTGCTGGCCGGTGCGAAGCGAAATGACCATGTTCTTATAGTCGATGGGGTCGCCCAAGCCGTAGATGCACGAGACCGACGCGACCACGATCACATCCCGCCGCTCGGAGAGCGCGGACGTGGCGCTGTGGCGCAGGCGCTCAATCTCCTCGTTGACGGCGGAGTCCTTCTCAATATAGGTGTCCGTATGGGCGATATACGCCTCAGGCTGGTAATAATCGTAGTAGGAAATGAAGTATTCCACGGCGTTTTCCGGGAAGAACTCACGGAACTCCGAGCACAGCTGCGCCGCCAGCGTCTTGTTGTGCGCCAGCACGAGTGTGGGCCGGTTCATCTGCGCGATGACGTTTGCCATGGTAAACGTTTTGCCCGAGCCTGTCACGCCCAGCAGCACCTGATCGCTCAGGCCCAGCTGCAGTCCGCGTACGAGCGATTCGATTGCCTGCGGCTGATCGCCCGTGGGCCTGTATTCCGAAACCAGTTTGAAATCCATACCTGCCTCCTATCCCAGCAGTCCGTCGTCGGCCAGCGAGACAAAATCGTCGTCAGCCACAATGATATGGTCGGCCAGCAGAATGCCCACCGCGTCGAGCGCCGCCTTGAGCGTCAGCGTTGTCTCGCGGTCCTCAGGACTCGGCAGCGCAATGCCGCTGGTGTGGTTGTGGGCCAGCACCACCGATGTGGCGTTGGCGTTGAGCGCCGCCTTGACGATCTTGCGCACGGCGATGCCCGCGACGTTCACGCCGCCGCGATGCACCAGCACGCAGTCGATGACCTTGCACTTTGCGTCCAGACACAGCAGGTACACGACCTCCTCCGTCTCGCCGTGGAAATACGGCACGAGATACACGCCGCACTTGCTGTTGGTGTTGAGAATTTTACCGGTGCTTCCGCGGTCGATGAGGTGCCGCCGCTCGAGCTGCGGGATGAGCGCGATAAGCTGCGCCGCCCGTTCTCCCACGCCTTCCACCTGCAGAAGCTCGTCCAGCGGCGCTTCAAGCACGGCGCCGAGACTGCCGAAGCGCGCAAGCAGCCGGTGCGCGACGGGGTTGGTATCCTGCCGCGCATAGGCGTAATACAAAAGCATTTCCAGCACCTGCACATCAGACAGGCTGTCCATGCCGCTGGTCTTTAGTTGTCTGCGCATCCGCTCGCGGTGTCCTTCATGCCCGGCCATGGCGCTCTCCTTTTACAGAAGTTTCTTTAAATACTGTCCCGTATAGCTTGCCTCGCAGGCAGCAACTTCCTCCGGCGTGCCGCAGACGACGATATTGCCGCCTTCTTCGCCGCCCTCGGGGCCGAGGTCGATGATGCGGTCGGCGACCTTGATGACGTCGAGATTGTGCTCGATGACGAGCACCGTATTGCCCGCGTCCACAAGGCGCTGCAGCACTTCAATCAGCTTGTGCACATCGGCTACGTGCAGGCCCGTCGTCGGCTCGTCCAGAATATAGATGGTTCTGCCGGTTGCGCGGCGGGAGAGCTCGGTGGCGAGCTTGACGCGCTGCGCCTCACCGCCGGAGAGCGTGGTGGAGCTCTGCCCCAGCTTTACATAGCCGAGGCCCACGTCCACAAGCGTGGCGATTTTGCTGCGGATGCGCGGCAGGTTTTCAAAAAAGCCCAGCGCCTCCTCCGCCGTCATATCCAGTACGTCTGCGATATTCTTGCCCTTGTAGAGAACCTCGAGCGTCTCGCGGTTGTAGCGCTTGCCGCCGCAGACCTCGCAGGGCACATAGACGTCGGCCAGAAAGTGCATCTCAATCTTCACAAGGCCGTCGCCGCAGCACGCCTCGCAGCGGCCGCCCTTGGTATTGAAGCTGAACCGGCCCGGCCCGTAGCCGCGCGTGCGCGCGTCGGAGGTGGAGGCAAAGAGGTCGCGGATGTCATTGAAGAGGCCCGTGTACGTCGCGGGATTGGAGCGCGGGGTTCTTCCGATGGGGCTCTGGTCGATGCCCACGACCTTGTCGAGAAATTCAAGGCCCTCGATACGGTCGAATTTGCCCGGCCGCACACGCGCGCGGTTGAGCGCGCCTGCCAGCTTCTTGTACAAAATCTCGTTGACAAGGCTCGATTTTCCGGAGCCGGACACGCCCGTGACGCAGGTAAACGTCCCCAGCGGGATCTCCACGTCGATGTTTTTGAGGTTGTTTTCCGCCGCACCGCAGATTTTCAGCGTCCTGCCGTTTCCCGTGCGCCGCCCGGCGGGCAGCGGGATCTTCTTCACGCCCGACAGGTACTGCCCTGTGACCGAGCGCGGACAGGCGATGATGTCGTCCAGACTTCCGGCGGCCACGATCTCGCCGCCGTGTACGCCGGCCCCGGGCCCGACGTCCACGATATAATCTGCCGCGCGCATGGTATCCTCGTCGTGCTCGACCACGAGCACGGTGTTGCCCAGATCGCGCAGATGGCGCAGGGTATCGAGCAGCCTGTCGTTGTCACGCTGGTGCAGGCCGATGGACGGTTCGTCGAGAATATACAAAACCCCCATCAGACTTGAGCCAATCTGCGTGGCGAGGCGGATGCGCTGGCTCTCGCCGCCGGAGAGCGTTGCCGCCGCGCGCGAGAGCGTGAGATAGCGCAGGCCCACGGCCTGCAGAAAGCGCAGGCGGGATTTGATCTCGCGCAGGATCTGCTCGGCAATGACGGCAATGTTGCCCTCGAGCTGCAGGTTTTCCATAAAGCTGAGCGCGTCGGAGACGGACAGACGGCAAAACTGTATGATATTCATTCCGCCCACCGTCACGGCCAGGCTCACGTCCGACAGCCGGTCGCCGTGGCACTTCGGACACGGCCGCTCGGCCATGCACTCTTCAAGCTCTTTGTGCATCGCCTCAGACTGCGTCTCGGCAAAGCGGCGCGCGACGTTGTTGACCACGCCCTCAAACGGCCGCTCAAGCACGCCCCGGCCATTGGCCCGCGCATAGTAGATGGTGAGATTTTCCTTGCCTGTGCCATACAGGATCGCATCCATCGCCTCCTTGCTCAGCTCGCGCACGGGGTCGGTCAGGGAGAATTTATATTTTTTGGCCAGCGCCTCAAAATACATCCGGGCGATGGAGTCGTCTTTGACATTGTTGAAGCCCGAGGCCTGAATCGCGCCCTGCAGGATGGACTTCGAGTCATCAGGGATGATAAGCGCAGGATCGGCCACAAGCTGCGTGCCGAGACCGCTGCACACCGGACACGCGCCGTAGGGATTGTTGAACGAGAACATGCGCGGGCTGAGCTCCGGCAGCGACACACCACAGTCCTCGCAGGCGTAATTCTGTGAGAACATGGTGTCCGAGTCGTTGTCCAGCCGGTTGAGAATCACCAGTCCGCCCGAGAGGTTCGAAGCCGTCTCCACCGAGTCGGTGAGTCTGCGGGCCAGATCAGGCTTCATGATGAGCCGGTCGACGATGACCTCGATGTGGTGCTTCCTGTTTTTATCCAGCTTGATCTCTTCGGTCAGATCGTAGATGCTGCCGTCGATGCGCACGCGCACATAGCCGCCGCGGCGGGCGTCGTCGAACACCTTGGTGTGCTCGCCTTTTTTTCCGCGCACCACAGGCGCAAGGAGCTGAAAGCGCGTGCGTTCGGGCAGCTGCATGATCTGGTCGACGATCTGGTCGATCGTCTGGCGGCGGATGGGCTTGCCGCACTTCGGGCAGTGCGGCGTGCCGCACCGCGCCCAGAGCAGACGCAGGTAGTCATAGATCTCCGTCACCGTGCCCACCGTGGAACGCGGGTTCTTGCTGGTGGTCTTCTGGTCGATGGAGATGGCGGGCGACAGGCCGTCGATGGAATCGACATCGGGCTTGTCCATCTGGCCGAGGAACATCCTGGCATACGACGAGAGCGACTCAACATACCGCCGCTGGCCCTCGGCGTAGATGGTGTCGAACGCGAGCGACGATTTGCCCGAGCCCGACAGGCCCGTCAGCACGACCAGCTTGTCGCGCGGCAAATCGACCGAGATGTTTTTGAGATTGTTGGCGCGCGCGCCCTTGACGCTGATGGTATCACGCATAGAAAAAACCTCTGCTGTTCCGCTTTCCTGGCTGTATTTGCAGTATCTGATTATAGCATAGAATTCCCGCCTCGACAACCGTTATTTTCAAACAAAAGTTTTTAATCGTTTCAATTTTCCATTCTGACGCGCGCCGCGCCATTTTCGTGCGCCGGCGGGCTTGTATCTTCCGCATATGGCTGATATAATGGTCGTATTACAGCGAAAGGAGTTCTGTTATGCGCAATCTTTCCAAACTGCTATTTCAGCGCGTCGTCGTTGTTTCGCTCGCCATTTTACTGCAGATCGCCTTTCTGCTGGTGGGTATGCTGTGGCTGCAGGAATACCGCTTCTGGATGCGCACGGTCATCAACGTGCTGGCGTGGCTGCTGGTCATCGGCATCATGTCCGGGCGCAGCAATCCGTCGTATAAAATCGCGTGGATCGTGTTGATTCTGGCGTTCCCCGTGGCGGGACTGACGATCTACGTCCTCTTCGGCGGCAACAAGACCTCTCACCGCTGGAACCATAAGCGGGCGCAGAGCGAACTGACGGTTCTGCAGCATCTGCGCCAGAAGCCCGACACGCTGCAATCGCTCGCCGGTACGCCGGGCGCGGCATACAACCATGCGCGCTTTTTGCTGCGCAGCGCCAGCTACCCCATCTACGACAACTCCGGCGCGCAGTATTTTTCCTGCGGCGAGGACTGCTGGGCACAGATGCTTGAGGAGCTGAAAAAAGCGAAGCACTACATCTTTCTGGAGTTCTTTATCATCGCGCCCGGGCAGATGTGGGACTCCATTCTGGAGATCCTGCAGCAGAAGGCGCTTGAGGGCGTGGATGTGCGCGTGCTGTATGACGATTTCGGCTGCATCACGCGCCTGCCGGGCCGCTACTGCAAGCAGCTGCGCGAAATGGGCATTCAGGCGCACGCCTTCGCGCCCTACGTTCCGGTGCTCTCGGGCCGGCTCAACAACCGCGACCACCGCAAGCTCATGATTATCGACGGGCAGGCCGCGTTCACAGGAGGCGTGAATCTGGCCGACGAGTACATCAACCGCACCTCGCCGCACGGGCACTGGAAAGACTGCGGCATTCTGGTCAGGGGCGAGGCCGTTTGGTCGATGACGGTGATGTTCCTCGCCAACTGGGACACCGTGGCCCGGCTGCAGGAGGATGTGGATTCCTTCCGCCCGTTCTATACCGCACCGGAGGGTGAGACGCACGGATATCTGCAGCCGTTTGCCGACAGCCCGCTTGACGACGAGGACGTGGGCGCGACCATCTATCAGCAGCTCATCATGAGCGCGAAGAAGACCGTGCGCGTCATGACGCCGTATCTCATTCTCGACCACCAGATGACGCAGGCCCTGTGCAACGCGGCCAAGACCGGCGTTGACGTGCGCATCATCACGCCGGGCGTGCCCGACAAGTGGTACGTGCATGCCGTGACGCGCGCTAACTATGAGGTGCTGACCGAGGCGGGCGTGCGCATCTACGAGTACCGGCCGGGCTTTATCCACTCCAAGGTGTGCCTGTCCGATGACTGCTATGCCGTGGTCGGCACGGTGAATATGGACTTCCGTAGTCTGTATCTGCACTATGAGGATGCGGTATATCTCTATGACGCGGACGCGATTGCAGACATTGCGCGCGATTTTGAAGAGACCTTCCCCGTCTGCCGCGAAATCACCTATCAGCGCTGCAAGCATGTGTACCTGCACCAGCGCATTCTGCGCACGCTGCTGCGCATGTTCTCACCGCTCATGTAGTGAAAAAGCAGTTTATTGGGCGGCGTCCGTAAAACAGTGAACAGGCACGGCAGGATGAGCTGCCGTGCCTGCTATTGTATCGGGGAATTTGCTGCGAGATACGGAAAAACGAATACGCTTGAACGAGCAGGGCGATACCGGCGAGCGCCAGAAAAGCCACATGATTTCGCGTCGTTTTTCATGCAGCCCGCCTCCCTGTTTGAAGCAGCTGCACGTGTTTTTATTTGCCGAGAAGCGAGGAAATGGCGCGAACGGCCGCTTCATGCGTAATGGGGCCGGAAATTTTCTCCGGCTGCGCGCCAAGCTCAATGCGGCAGAAGGCGGCAAACTCATCAAAAATCACGGCGTCGTCCGGGCGGAAGCGCTCAAGCAGCGTCTGCATCGAGCCTGCCGCCAGCGCGGCGCGCACTGCGGCGGCGTAGGGGTGCTGATACGTCACGTCACGGCAGATTTTTTCCTTCTTCCGCACCAGCTCGATGCGTTCGGCCACGGTTTTCCAGCCATAGCGGTACATGGCAAGCTCCGCGCGCGTGAGGATGCCGTTCGGCCGTAGCGAGTTATCGCGGAAGCAGATGCACCAGCCGCCGTCAAGCAGCGTTTTCGCCGCCGAAAACGCCGGATGCTCGGGCGAAAGGTCGAGAAAAGGACTCCTTTCCAGCAGCTCTGACACCGTGACGACCTTGTAGCCGTTGCTCGTCAGAAGCTCCAGCTGCTTACCCAGCGCGTCCGCCACGGGCGAGCGCCTTGCCATATTGTAGCCGTCCTTCTGGAAGATGATCTGTCCGCAGAAATAGTCGGGGTCTTCCGCGAGCGCCTTTTCCACCGGCTGGATCATCGCGCGCACCTCGGCGTCGTAGCTCGAAAGCGGCAGCCAGCCCGCGCCGTCAAAGCTCGCGGCCATATACTGATACCCCATCAGGCCGTATGCGTCGTAGCTGGAAAAGCCGTCCTTCGTTTTATCGACATAGTGCGGCGGACGCGACAGGCGGATCTGATAGCCGTAGCGGCTTAGTAGCAACGAATCGAGCCGCTTTAAATCGTCCACAACCGCGTCAAGATTTTCGAGCGGGTCGCGTTTGCCGTAGACCAGGGGCTTTGGCCCAAAGAGGACATGGCGGTAGGTGTGGCTCGTGATCTCGTGGCCGCCGTCAAGCAGCCGCCCGACAAGCTCGGGGCAGTTTTTTGCGCCGCCGTCGGCGTCTTTTTTAAAGTCGGGGTAGTGGTCGTAGCGCACGCCGCCCCACTCGGCCGAGCCCTCTTTGCCGGCTGTGTCGGGATAGTTTTCCGAGGTGTCTCCCACCACGTCGAACGTGCCCCTTGCGCCGTAGCGCTCGAGCGTCTCGGCAAGATGCAGCGTCAAGGGCTTGCCGTCTTTACCGGGATTGGCCGGCAGGCGGCATGGGCCGTCGTCGAACGTCATGGCACACACGCGCTCATGGAGCGCCACGCGTTCAATGCGGCGCACGGGGGAGAGATATACGGGCGTGCGTTCGCGCAGCTCGTCCTGAAAGCGGTGCTTGAGCTTTTTGGCAAGGCCGATGGCCTTTGTAACAGTAGACATAATAGCCTCCTAAATATGCAGAATATCGCGGAAAACGCAGGCAATCTGATAGAATCTGGCGCGAAGGATGTTGGAAAAGCCGCCCGCGCGGCGGTCCTTCTGCAGCCGTGAGCGGCCCTTGTCACGCCAGCGGCAGGGCGTTTGCAGCACCGCGCGGCAGCGCCCGGCAAGAAGCGCCTCGCGCAGCGCATCCACGGTAGCCGCCTGCGCGTCGAACTCGGTGTACGCGTTGGCCAGCTCCGACGCGCTGTGCGCGTCGCTGCCGCCGGTGGTGGGTAGGCCGATGGCATTTGCCAGCGCGGCCGCTTTTTCATTTGCTCCCTGGCGCAGTGCGGCGCGCGCGTTGGCGGTCTCGATACCGTCAAGCGAAAGCGACTGCAGCTGGCGCTCCGCCAGCTTCTGCGGAGCGAACGGATGCGCCAGCACCGCCACGCCGCCGCAGCGGCGAATTTCAGCCACGCAATCATCAAGCGGCGGATAGCCGCGCAGAAATGCTCCGGAAATGGGCGTTTTCAGAAACAGGCCCAGCACGTGCCCGCGATCGGTGGAGAGCTCTGCCGCCGGGATGAGCAGCACGTCCGGAATCTCCGGCAGCGGCGTGCAAGCGTCGTGATCGGTCACGGCGATGGCATCAAGGCCGCGCGCTTTGGCCTCGGCGGCAAGCTGCGCAACCGTGCTCGAACCGTCGGCGGACGCGAGCGAATGGACATGCAAATCGGCGCGAATGATCATGGGTTCCTCCTGTTTGCAAAGAGCTGACGATAGTATGCCCGGCCCGGCCCGGGATCACTGCGCTCGGCAAGGCCGTTTTTGACTGCGGGGCTGAGCCAATCGTGCAGCCCCGCAAAAAACTGTTTTGCCGCACCGCGTCTGAGATAGCCCAGCATGGCGGCGAAATCCGACGGATAGAACGCCATTCTGACCCGGCCCGGCGCGCGGTATTCCGGGGCAGCGATGCCCAGCGAAAGCGCCAGCCAGCACAGGGCAAAATTTGATCCGGACGCGCGCGTGAGCGGATAGGTGCCCCAGACGCGGGGATTGATCTCCAAAAGGCGGGGCGCTCCCGCCGCGTCTTCTTTCAATTCGAACATGGCAAGGCCTGTGTAGCTTGTTTCGCGCACGAGCGGCGTTACAAGCGGCAGCAGCGGCGCAGGATCCATGACCTCGCAGCAGCTTGACGGCCCGCCCGTCACCGGATACTCGCGCACGCGCCGGTGCGCGATGGCACAGATAATTGCGCCGTTGCGGCACAGAACCGAGCAGCCCAGCCCGCCGCCGGGCAGAAATTCCTGCACCACGGGCGCTTCCTGCGTGAGGGCGGAAAAGTGCGCATACGCCGATTGCAGCTCACTTCCGGTGCGCGCGATGCGGTAGCGCGCTTCCGCGTGCAGGCCGAATTTCTCGCCGCACGTGGGCTTGACGACGCACGGAAGCGCCACGCGTGCGAAAAAGTCCTCCCTGCGCTCGCCTTCCGCCATTTCATAGCTCTGCGGCACGGCTATGCCCAGCTTTGCTGCCAGCGCTGCGACGGCGGCTTTGTCGTTGAAGAGCGAAAGCTGCTCCGGCGAGGGGATGCACAATCCGCATACGGCCGAAAAGCGCGCCTGCTCGCGCGCGAGTATGGCGAGCGTCTGCGCGCCGACGGGCAAGAGTGCCGGTTTTTCTCCGCTTTGCTCCAGCTCTTCGCGGCAGAGGGCATATAAAGCGTCCGGATATCCGCGCTCGGGCAGACGGACACAGCGCGCGGCATGGCGCGAGGCAAAGCCCACAGGATCTGAAAACGTCTCTTTTTCACAGGCGATCACGCGCACGCCCGCCTCGCCAAGGTCGCGGATGAGCGCGACGGACATGCGGTAATGCGCGTCGGTGACAACAGCGGTCATACTGGCCTCCCGAATGTGGTTTTTCGCTTCGAGTATACTATATTTTACCCGCCGTTTCAAGGAAAACCGCGCCTTTGCGGCCCAAAGCGCCCGGCGGCGGTTTACAAAAGCGGTAAGAAACGGTATAATACAAGAAAACTCTGAAAAGAGGAACTGTCTGTGAAGAAACCTTCTGCGCGGCTCAGGCCGCAGAGAGATACGCGCGCGCTGCTGTTTGGCGCGCTGCTGCTTTTGCTTTCGATGGCGCTGCTGGCAATCCTCAACAGCAAGATCACGCTCTATTCCGACGACTACTGGTACGGCACGTTTTTTGACGGCGGGCTTTCCAGCTTCTGGAAGAACATGGTGCAGCACTACCGCGAGACGAACGGCCGGTTTTATGTGCATCTGATCGTGCCGTTCGTGCTGCTGTTTGACACGAAGCTGTTCCTGTTTGTCAGCCCCGTGCTGCTGGCGCTGCTGTATTATTTCGGCGCCAGGATGCTGGATGCAGAATGCCCGGTGGAGGGGCTGCTCGTCTCCGCGGCGCTGGGGATGCTGTGCACGCTCGCGTGCGACGTGCACTATCTGCGCATGACGGTTTTGTGGATCTCGGCGTATTTCAACTACGTGTTTCCGCTGTGCATGACGGCCATCGCCTGCGTGTTCCAGCTGAAGCACTTAAGCGGCGCGCAGTCCGGAGCCGGGCATGTGTGGGGGCTCGTCTTCGCGGTGCTGGCGGGCGCTTCGACTGAGCAGGCGGGTATCATGTCGCTCGTCGTCATCTGGGGCTGTGCACTTTTGTACTGGATTTTTGCAAAAGTACCCCTGAAGCGCTGCTGGAGCTATCCGGTATTCGCGCTCGCGGGCTTTCTGACAATTCTGCTCGCGCCCGGCAGCTGGGCGCGCGTCGACCGCGGCGTGGACGGCGGCATCTTAAGCTGCCTGCATCCGACGGTATTTCTCTCGCGGTTTTTTGACGCGATGATCTACATGGTGAAGTACCGCTCGACGGTGCTTTTGTGTGTGGCGGTCGACACACTGGCCGCGCTTTTGTGCTTCGCGGACAAAACATGCACGAGATGGCTGCTCACGGGGCTTGGGATGGCGGCGGGGCAGATTGTATTTTTCCTGCTGGGCCTGGATAAGCTGGCGTGCGTGTGGATGGTGCTGAGCCAGCTGGCGCTGGCCGTGATATTCCTGCTGCGGCGGGAGTACTGGCCCACGGGGCTCATGCTGCTTGCCAGCGTCGCGGGCAATATGGTGCTCATCGTCACCACGCTCGGCTCCGAGCGCACGGCGTTTGAGCCCATTGTGGCGCTCATCATCGTGGCGGTGAGCCTTCTCATGCGCGTGCTGCGGAGGCTGCCGCGCGCGGCCTCCGCAGCAGCGGCCGGCGTGCTGGCCATCGTGTGCGTGTGCGCGTACATCCCCACGCTGCGGGGCTACACCGAGAGCAAAAAGATTGTCGATGAGAACCTTGCTGCGATTGAAGAAAGCCGCGACACCGGCGTCTGCGAGCTTGACATCGACATTGACGCCCGCTACCGGTTCACGATGTTCTTTGAGGGCAGCTATTTCCTGGAAAATTTCAGGAAATACTATGAGATCCCCGACACGACGAAGATCGTCTACAGGAGCGAAAAATGGAGGGTGTCGGAAATCGCATGCGGCGATACGGTCTACGACTTCCCGACGCTCGAGGATGAAACGGGGCTCTACTTCCCGGTGGAGTTCGCGGTGCAGTCGGCGGGCGGTACGGCCACATGGTCGTGGAAAAACCAGACGTATACCATCACGCTCGGCGGCAGGACGTATTTTGCTGCAAAAAGCGGGCAGCTGCGGCTGTACAGGCCCGAGGGCAGTGAGCTTCTGAGCGAGGATTTCACCATTCTGCTGCCGTTTTCCGAGACGTACACGCTGCTCTACTGCCCGGCAAGCGAGCTGCGTGAGCATTTGGGCGTGGAATATGTGTATGATGCGATGGCAAACCGCTACACCATTGTTCCGGGCGAAGGAGGCTGAGTATGAAACTCTCGCTCATCATCCCCTGCTACAACGAGCAGGACAATGTCCGCGCGTTCTACGATGCGGCCGCTGCGGCGTTTGCGCAGAAGCCGTGGTCGTATGAGCTGTTCTTTGTCGACGACGGGAGCACGGATGCGACGCTGCAGGCGCTTGAAGCGCTGTATGAAAAAGACCCCGCCGCAGTACGTGTCATCTCGTTTTCGCGCAATTTTGGAAAAGAAGCCGCCATCTATGCCGGGCTCAAGGCCGCGAAGGGCGATTTTGTGGGGCTCATCGATGCAGATCTGCAGCAGCGGCCGGAGGTCATGGCCGAAATGCTGGAGCTTCTGCTCGCCGGACCGGAATATGACTGCGTCGCGGCCTGCCAGCGTGAGCGGAAAGAGGGCGGGCTGCTGCGCGGGCTCAAAAAGGGGTTTTACCGCATGATCGACCGCATGGCCGACGTACGCTTTCAGGAAAACGCCAGTGATTTTCGCGTGTTCCGCCGTGAAATGGCGGACGCCATCTTGCAGCTGGGGGAGTATCACCGCTTCTCCAAGGGCATTTTTGCATGGGTAGGCTTCAGGACAAAGTTCATCGGATACGACGTGGCGCCCCGCGTGGCTGGCAGGACGAAGTGGTCTGTCAAAAAGCTCTTCCAATACGCGTTCGAGGGCATCTTGTCATTTTCCACTGCGCCGCTTCACGCGGCCACAATGCTGGGCATGCTGAGCGCGCTGGCGGCGTTTGTGTACCTCGCCGTTGTCATCATCCAGAAGCTGACCTGCGGCATCGGCGTGCCGGGGTATGCCACGATCGTGGTGCTGCTGCTGTTTCTCGGCGGGCTGCAGCTGATGGGGCTGGGCATTATCGGCGAGTATATCGGAAAGATCTATGAGCAAAGCAAGCACCGGCCTGTCTATATCACGCGCCGGACGCTGGGGCTGAAGGAGAAGAACGATGCAGAAGCTGAAACGCCTGATGGCGAAGCTGTTTGACAGGACGTTTTGGAAGTTTATCGCGGTTGGCGTGGTCAATACCATCTTCGGCTACGCGATCATGTTCACGTTTTATAACCTGCTGCACCTGAGCTATTGGGTCAGCTCGGCGTGTAATTACATCTTCGGCAGCATTTTGAGCTATTTTCTCAACAAGCATTTTACCTTTCAGGACAAAAGCCGCGGCTTGAAAACCGCGCTGCGCTTTGCCGTGAACATCGCCGCGTGCTATCTCATTGCCTACGGTGCGGCAAGGCCGGCAGTGCGGTGGCTGCTGCGTGGGTGCACGCAAAAGCTCGTTGACAACGCCGCGATGCTCACAGGATCTGTCATCTTTGTGGCGCTCAACTATCTGTCGCAGCGGTTTTTGACGTTCAAAAAGGCGGAAGAATAAGACGCATCCCGGAACAGCAACGCTGCTCCGGGATGTATTTTGTCAGATCAGTCCTGCAATGTGGATGACGCCCTTGCAGATGAGAAGCACCAGCACGCCCGCCGTGGCCACGCCGGCGCCGATGACGGGCAGGGCGTGCTTGATGCGCCGGCCTAAAAGCGCCGCGACCAGCGCGCCTGTCCATGCGCCCGTGCCGGGCAGCGGTATGGCCACGAGCAAATACAGCCCCAGCATTTCATACTTTTTCACAAGCGAGGATTTGCTTGACCCGCGGCGGATGAGCCAGTCGGCGCCCTTCTGCAGAATGCCGCCGCGCCGCTGCATCCACTCCAGCACCCGCCGCAGAAACACGATGACGAACGGCACGGGGATGAGATTTGCCAGCACACACGCCGGATACAATATCGCGATGGGGATATCTGCCGCCAGCCCCACAGGGATGGCGCCGCGCAGCTCGGAGACGGGCGCGAGAGACAAAAGCATACAGAAAAGAAGTTGTTTCAGCATAATCAAGTCGTATTTGGATGGCTGGAATCGGATTTTTCGCCGCGGCTTTCAAGATAGTTTACCACGGCTTCCAGCACGCGGTGGTTTTTGAGGCGGTCGGAGGCGGAAAGCTCGCCGCTCGCGGTCTGCACGCCGGTTTTGAGCAGCAGCCGAAGCGTCTGCAGGATGACCTGCCGCGTGGGCTTATCGAGCGCACGCAGCGCGCGGAGCATGGCGGAGGCAGTTTTCAGGCCGCCGTTTTTGAGCTCAGTGAGTGTGGACGCGTCGGTGCAGGTGAGCACGTCGTAGAGCGCGTCAATGAACTGCCGCCGCTGCTCGCCTGAGAGCGCGTACAAAAACGTGTGCAGCGTTCGGCTGAGAAACTGGCCGTTTTCATCGAGCGCAGGGAGCTGTTCAAAGCGGTCGCACTGCACCTGCCAGGAAAAGCCGTCGTGCTGGAACAGGCCCGTCTGCGTGCTGCGCACGACCATGTAGCGCTCCTCGTGCTCCAGGAGCATACCCACCACGGAGCTTTCGGGCACGATGGTATGAATCTTATGCGCCACGCGCCGGTGGCCTGCGCTTTCCAGCCAGCGCTGGTGAAGACCGGGCCCGTCATTATTGTACACGGCCGCAAGCTGGTTCTGCGCGCGCTCGCCGCAGCATACGGCCGCATAGACGGCGAGATTGCCGCCCTTGGAATGCCCGCCCACGCGCAGAAGCTGAGCAGGAAAGGCCTCCGCCGCCTGCGCCAGATACTGCGCAGACTGCTCCTGCGCGGGCACGGTGGGCATGAAGGCCATATTGAAGTCCTCTTTCCAGCCGACGATGGTGTCGTCGGTACCGCGGAAGGCGAGATACGTGCCGCCGTCGCCGCAGGTGATGCACAGGGCGGCAAACTGAACCTCGGCGCCGGTGTCGAGCGCGCTGCGGTAGCCACACAGGCGCATATCAGCAAAGCGGCGCGTCTTGGCAGCCTGCTGCAGAAGCGTGGGGATGGTGTCCGGCACCAGCACGCCCATGTCGGTTGTGGGATGCAGGGAAAAATAGCGCTCGGCCGCTTCGCGCAGGCAGATGCCGCCGTCAAACGAATCTTCTACGACGCCGGCAAAATCGAGATAGCACAGCTCGGACAAGATGAGGTTGTCAACCTCGTTGAACGGCCGCTCGGCCAGCGTCAGATCGCCGCGCCAGATGAGATAATCGAGAATGTTCGCCATGCGATCCTCCTGAAACATGTTCATCATACAATATACACTGTTTTTCTCTGTGAGACAAGCGGTTTTTGCCGCGGAATCCTTAAGAATTGCGAAAGATACGGACGGATGAATAACCTATTGACTTTATAGGTAATGTGTGCTATGCTTGCAGCGAAGAATGTATAATATCCCCCAAATCGGGAATCGATACCTGTAAGGAGCTGATTATCTTGAGAATCTATGCCGACAACGCCGCTACGACCAAAATGAGCCGCACGGCGATTGATGCCATGCTGCCGTATCTCGACGGCGTTTACGGAAACCCGTCGAGCCTGCATACTGTAGGGCAGGAGGCGGCCGAGGCGCTGCTGCATGCGCGCGAGCAGGTCGCGTCGTGTCTGAATGCCACGCCGCGCGAGATCATCTTTACCTCCGGCGGCAGTGAGGCGGACAACCAGGCGCTCGTCTCGGCTGCGGCGCTTGGTGCAAAGAAGGGCAAAAAGCACATCATTTCGACCAGCATCGAGCATCACGCGGTGCTGCACACGCTGCAGGCGCTGGAGAAGCAGGGCTTTGAAGTGACGCTGCTGCCGGTAGACAGCGAGGGCCATGTGACGGCCGATCAGGTGGCGGCGGCCATCCGCGACGACACCTGCCTTGTGAGCGTGATGTACGCCAACAACGAGATCGGTACCATCGAGCCCATCGCCGAGATCGGCAAGCTCTGCCGGGAGAAGGGCGTGCTGTTCCACACCGACGCGGTGCAGGCGGCGGGCCATCTGCCCATCGACGTACAGGCGCAGAATATCGACATGCTGTCGATGTCGGCGCACAAGTTCTACGGGCCCAAGGGCGTGGGCGCCCTGTATGCGCGGCGCGGCATTGTCCTGACGAATGTGATCTACGGCGGCGCGCAGGAACGCGGCAAGCGCGCGGGCACCGAGAACGTGGCTGGCATCGTGTCGATGGCTGCAGCGCTCGAGGAGGCGTGCGGCAATCTTGAGAAAAACGCGGCGCATATGACGCGTGTGCGCGACACGCTTATCGAGGGGCTTCTGAAAATTCCGCACAGCGCGCTGAACGGCAGCCGTGATAACCGCCTGCCGGGCAACGTCAATTTCTGCTTTGAGGGCATCGAGGGCGAGAGCCTTCTGCTGCTGCTCGACGCAAAGGGCATCTGCGCGTCGTCCGGCTCGGCGTGCACGTCCGGCTCGCTCGACCCCAGCCATGTGCTGCTTGCCATCGGAAGAAAGCACGAGGTGGCGCACGGCTCGCTGCGGCTGAGCTTGTGCGAGGAGAATACGATGGAAGAAGCGGAGTATATGCTGAAGGAAATCCCGCCCATCGTGGAATACCTGCGCTCGATGTCTCCTGTGTGGAAGGCGCTCGAGCGCGGCGAACAGCAGCATCTGTTATAATAGAAAGGAGAAACAGGCAATGGCACTGTATACCGATACGGTCATGGACCACTTCATGCACCCGAGAAATGTTGGAAGTATTGAGAACGCCGACGGCGTGGGCGAGGTCGGCAACGCGAAATGCGGCGATATCATGAAGATCTATCTGAAAATCGACGATAACCGCATCACAGATGTGAAATTTGAAACCTTCGGCTGCGGCAGCGCGATCGCGTCGAGCTCGATGGCAACCGAGATGATCAAAGGCAAGACCATCGACGAGGCGCTGGCACTGACGAACAAAGAGGTCGTCGACGCGCTGGGCGGCTTGCCGGTACACAAGCTGCACTGTTCGGTGCTGGCCGAGGAGGCCGTGAAGTCCGCCATTCAGGACTATTACGAGAAGAACGGCATTGAATACGACAAAACGAAGTTCCCGTGCGAGGAATGCTGCGAGAGCTGCCGGATGGTATAATAATTGAAGAAAAGTCCGGGAGAGCGCTCCGCTCTCCCGGTTTGTTATGCTGCTTCATAATTTTTGGCTGTAGTACAGCTTGCACCCGAGGCCGAGAAGCGAGTGCACGAGCACACAGACCAGAATGGTGAGGCTGACAGTCATACTGAAATAGCCCGCCACAATGACTGCCACAAGAGCGACAAGCACAAAGATCTGCATGGACAGCGCCCGCGCGCTCGTCCAGATCTGGATGGTGCGTTCGTCGTGGTCTTTGACGTAGCGCTTTTTCAGTGCATCATCGCTGTGAAGCGCCAGAATGTTGCGCACGAGGTCCACAATCATCAAGGCCAGCACGCCGACCGATGCGCCGGAGATGAAGCCGCGCCACATCGACTGCCAGTGGCTGTTTGCGACGGCGGGTGTGAGCAGCGAGACCAGCCCAAATTCGCTGGCAGCGGCCAGAAAGCAGAAGATGGCCAGCACGGCGCAGCAGACAGCGATGACGGCGTTCTGCAGCTTGAGTTTTTCCCGGTATTGTTCCATTTTTTCCATTACGATTCCTCCAGTTCCGAGAAGTCGAAGACTTCTTCAATACTCAGCCCGAAATAATGGGCGATTTTGTAGGCGAGGGGCAGCGAAGCGGTATATTTTCCGACCTCGATGGAGGTGATGGTCTGCCGTGTCGTGCCGACCGCCTCCGCCAGCTCCTCCTGCGAGAGCTTGCGCACTTTGCGCAGTTCGCGGATCTTTGTGTTCATGCGATTGCTCCTTCTCACGCGCCGTGCGTCCACGACACGCATATGCTAAGTTAACTTTGCGAAAATAGTATAGCTCGCTTTGCATTATTTGTCAAGCGGACTTTGCAAAAAAGAGGGGCGGATTTTCCGCACCCTCTTTTTGACGGTATGGATTATTGCAGCGCGTCTTGCAGCTGCTGGAAAAATGCCTGTGTGTCCTCGTCGGTTTTCAGGTTGAAGACCAGCGTTCCGCCGGAATGCCGCACGACGATGCAGCTGCGCGGCTTGGAATAGACGGCGCAGCGGTAGGCGCCGAACGCCGCGTTCTGAAAATTGCCGGTTTTAAGGCTGACAAAGTCCGCGCCCCAGGTACGCGAGCCATAGGCCACGTCCTGCTGCAGCTCGAGCGAGGCAATATCGGAAAGCGCGACGGATTCTTCAAACATCGGTCCTTTGACGTGCAGCGCATTGCCCGTCAGCTCGGCGTGGATGCCGCTGGCGCTGCCGAAAATGAACAGGGCGGCGACGGCGAGCAGGACGGCGATCGCGACGATCAGGCCGACCATCTTACTGGTGTGCGCTGCGTCGTGGTGCATGGCGCCGCCTCCTTACAAAATGATGACGGCTTCGGTGCCGACGGCCAGCCTGCCGCCTTCCACGCGAACGCCGCTGCCGGTCAGGGCATCGGAATATACGCCGTCGGCAAGCGGTATGTTGACCGTGCCGGGTTTGCCTGCGACGGGGAACACGCCGGCGCACCGCTTGCCCGGGGCGGTGTAGGTGGCGGCGACGATGCCGGCTTCATCGTCGGTTTCGAGCCAGAACGCCGCGTCGGTGGGCAGCTTGTGGCGGATGGCGTAGAGCTTCTGCATGAGCGGCGTGAGGTCGCGGCCGGTATTCCAGTCGACCTTGTCCACGTCAAACAGCGACGGCGTGCGCGTGTTGCACGCCTCCTGCCCGGCATAGATGAGCGTCGTGCCCTTCATGAAGTAGCACAGCGCCGTCCATACGCGCAGGTGCGCATCGTCCGGGACGAGCTTTGCCGCGCGCGGCTGGTCGTGATTTTCCAGACAGCGCAGCTTGATGTGGTTTTTGGGATAGACGTAGTTCTGGAAGTTTACCGCGTCCATGAGCCGCGAGACGGGCACGCTGCCGGCAAAGCAGTCGTCAAACACGCGGCGGATGTCGTAGCTGTAGAGAATGTCGAACGCCTCATAGAGTTCACTGTCGGTGGCGCAGTAGAAGCCGCTTTCGTGGAAGTGGCGCACATGCTCGAGGTACACGCTCTCGCCCAGCCAGATCGTACCGGGATGCACGCGCTCAACCGCCTCGCGCGCGGCCTTCCAGAACGCCACGGGCACGTTGCTGGCCACGTCGCATCGGAAACCGTCGACGATTGCGGCCCACTGGCACAGCGACGCAATCTGGTACTGCCACAGCGCGGGCACATTGTAGTCAAGATCGACCACGTCCGTCCACTCGCCGACCTTGTTGCCGCGCCCGCCGGTGGGCTTCTGGTAGAAGAATTCCGGATGCTCGGACACAAGCGTGGAATCGGGAGAGGTGTGGTTATACACCACGTCGATGATGCACTGCATGCCGCGCGCGTGGATTTCGTCCACCAGATGTTTGAAATCCTCCATCGTGCCGTATTCGGGGTTCACGGTGCGGTAATCGCGGTTTGCATAGGGGCAGCCGAGGCTGCCCTTTTTATTCTCCACGCCGATGGGATGGATGGGCATGAACCAGATAATATCCACGCCCAGCGCGCGGATGCGGTCGAGATCCGGTTCGATGGCGCGGAAGGTGCCCTCGCTTGTGTGGTTGCGGACGTAGATTTCATAAATGACGCTTTGACGCAGCGAAAGATCGGTATGTTCAGCCATGGCTATTGCTCCTTTTCTGAAAATCGCTTTCATAGAATGCACGCTGAAAAAAGCTGCGTGGCGGGCGGTTCAGCAGAAATTATTATAGGAAAAAAAGGGAGAATGTCAACGCCGCCGGAAAAAATACCCTGCAAGACAGGCCTGCAGGGCAAAAAATATAGCTGGCCGGCGGCGCCTGCTTTTCGGCAGCGTAGTGCGCGCTGTGTGCGATGGCGGTATGGCGTTCCATATCTCTGCCTCCAATACGAAAAATTCGGCTCCGGCGGGCAGCCGGAGCCGAAAAATGGCGGTTTAGAACAGCTTGCGCTTGCCGTCTGCAGCGTCGAGATCCATCAGCGCGCGGACGGGGTCTTTGACCTGCGCCAGGAAGATCATGGCCGCGATGATATACGGCTTATACGACGCCTGCTTGTAAAGCGGCACGAGGTAGCGGTCAAACACGGAGTTATCGACCTCGCCCTCTTCACACGAAAGACCCGAAATATCGGCGGGCAGGCAGTGCAGGTACAGAGCCTTGCCGTCCTTCGTGAGCTTCATCATTTCCTCGGTGCAGGCCCAGTCCTTGTGCTCGGCGTTCTGTGCGAGCAGGCGCTTTTCCAGCTCGTCAATGCCCTTCTGGTCGCCCTTGGAATACAGCACCGTGCGCTCTTCCATGGCCTTGAACGGCGCCCACGACTTGGGATAGACGATGTCGGCGTCCTTGAAGGCCTCCTGCATCGAATTGGTCTTGGTGAACGAGCCGCCGGAAGCTTCGGCGTTCTTGCGGGCGATCTCCTCGACCTCGGGGAAGACCTCGTAGCCCTCGGGATGGGCCAGAACGACGTCCATGCCGAAGCGGGTAAACAGACCGATGACGCCCTGCGGGACGCTGAGCGGCTTGCCGTAGCTGGGAGAGTAGGCCCAGGTCATGGCGACCTTCTTGCCCTTCAGGTTCTCGACGCCGCCAAAGTAGTGGATGACGTGCAGCAGGTCTGCCATGCACTGCGTTGGATGGTCAACGTCGCACTGCAGGTTCACCAGCGTGGGACGCTGCTCGAGAATGCCGTCGCGGTAGCCCTCCTCCAGCGCGTCCATGAACGTCTTCTGGTATTCGTGGCCCTGATGGATGTACATGTCGTCGCGGATGCCGATGACGTCGGCCATGAACGAGACCATGTTGGCCGTCTCACGGACGGTCTCGCCGTGGGCGATCTGCGACTTCTTCTCATCGAGCACCTGCTCCTCAAGGCCCAGCAGGTTGCACGCCGACGCGAAGGAGAAGCGGGTACGCGTGGAGTTGTCGCGGAAGAGGGAAATGCCGAGGCCGGAATTGAAAACCTTCGTGGACTTGTTGCGCTCGCGCAGGTCGCGCAGCGCGTCGGCCACGGTAAAGACGGCGTCGAGCTCTTCGCCGGTCTTGTCCCATGTCCAGTAGAAGTCGGACTTATACATGTTGTTGATGTGCAGGGTCTCGAGATGTCTGGCAAGTTCAACAGTTTTGCTCATTTCTGATTTCTCCTTATCTAGTTTCAAAATGGAGTTGATTAACGGATGTCGTTGCCGGTCAGTTCCTGACGGAACGAAGTGGCCGAGCCGTCTTTGTTCTCGGGCTTATAGAGCATGGGAACGGCGGCATAGAGCGCGGCGCAGGTCACAAGGTCCTGCTTCCAGGTGATCTCGTTGGGTGCGTGCGCCTGCGACTCGGCGCCGGGACCGAAGCCCACGCACGGGATGCCGTAGCGGCCCTGAATGGATACGCCGTTGGTGGAGAACGTCCACTTGTCGGTCAGCGGACGGCCTTCGCGTTTGGCTTTCGCGGTGTCGTCGGCATACAGGCGGGTATCGCCGAAGAGTGCGTGGTGCGCGTCGATGAGCGCCTGCACATGCGGCGCGGATTCCTTGTTGATCCAGGTGGGGAAGAAGCACTCGGTCTCGTAGACGTGGCCCGTCCACGCCGGGCGGTCATACATATACATGGATACCTTGACGTCCTTGGCGTACTTTTTGCAGGCGGGCAGGTCTTCGATTTCCTTCAGGCACGACTGGTAGGTCTCGCCGGCGGTCATGCGGCGGTCGATGGAGATGGCGCAGGAGTCCGCCACCGCGCAGCGCGACGGAGAGGTATAGAAGATCTGGCTGGTGGTGCAGGTGCCGCGGCCGAGGAAGCGCGCGTCCTCATAGTGCTCGGGATTGTATTTGGGATCGAGCATCTTGACAAGGCCCTTGATCTCGACCGTATCGTCGGCCGGGTTCTCGTTGAGATCGCGGACGTTCTCGATGATCTCGGCCATCTTGTGGATGGCGTTGTCGCCGCGCTCGGGCGCCGAGCCGTGGCAGGACACGCCGTGCACGTCGACGCGGATCTCCATTCTGCCGCGGTGGCCGCGGTAGATGCCGCCGTCGGTCGGTTCGGTGGAGATGACGAACTCGATCTTGCTGCGCGCGTCCTCGGGGCCGTTGAAATACTCGTTGACGATGGACTGCCAGCACATACCGTCGCAGTCCTCCTCCTGCACGGAACCGACGACCATGATCTTATAGCCATCGGGGATGAGGCCGAGATCCTTCATGATCTTTGCGCCGTAGGCAGCCGAAGCCATGCCGCCCTCCTGATCGGAGCCGCCGCGGCCGTAGATGATCTCGTCCGTCTCGTAGCCCTCGTAGGGGTCGTGCGTCCAGTTGTCGCGGTTGCCGATGCCGACGGTGTCGATGTGCGAGTCAATGGCGATGATCTTATCGCCCGTGCCCATCCAGCCGATGACGTTGCCGAGCTTGTCGATCTCAACCTTGTCATAGCCCAGCTTTTCCAGCTCAGCCGCAATGCGCTTGACGACACGTTCTTCTTCACAGGATTCGGACGGAATGGCGATCATATCACGCAGGAATTTTGCCATGTCGGACTTGTAGCCCTCCGCGGCCTTTTTGATTGCTTCGTAGTTCATAAACCGACAGCCTCCCAGCAAAAAAATATTTTTGTGTTTTCCCGGCGGCCTGCGTTCGGCAGGCCTTTCTGTATCCATCATACCACAATGCCAAAGGATGTCAAACAAAATTTTTGAGAACCTAAATTTTTTTCTGAAAAGGCATTGATTTCTCTTAAAACTGTGATATGATGAATATGCAAAGACTTACAATTCGGGTGGAAGATGGAGGTGTTATATGCTCAGTCAGAAGGAAATGGACAATCTCAAGCAGATCGCGAAGGCGATCGCCGGACAGTTCGGAAAAAACTGCGAGGTCGTCATCCACGAGATCTCAGACAAGAGCGCGTATTCCTCGATCGTGGCGATTGAAAACGGCCATGTGAGCGGGCGCAAGGTCGGCGACGGGCCGTCACATGTGGTGCTTGAGCAGCTCGGCAGCGGGCATGACGACGCGGCTGACGAAATCGGTTATCTCACGCGCACGCCCGACGGGAAGATTCTGAAATCCACCTCCGTCTACATCCGTGACGATGCAGGCAAGATCTGCGCCATTCTCGGCATCAACTTTGATATCTCCCTCATGCAGCTCGTGCAGAGCTCGCTGGGCGAGTTCATCTGCCCGCAGCAGGACCAGCGCAGAGAGCCCGAGCGCATCACGCTGAACGTGGCCGACCTGCTCGAAGATCTCATCCGGCAGGCCGACGAGCTGATCGGAAAGCCCGTGGCGCTGATGAACAAGGACGACAAAGCCAGGGCCATCCGCTATCTGAGCAACTCAGGTGCTCTGATGATTACGAAGTCCGGCGACAAAATCGCAAAACATTTCGGCATATCCAAGTATACGCTCTATTCTTATTTAGACAGCAGCAAAACAGGAGGAGATTAACATGAGCAAAATTGACCTTACCATCCACAAAGAAGGCCTTGCGCACAATATCCAGAAGGCAAAGGAAAGCGGCGTCATCATTCCCACCATCGCGCAGATGCAGAATCCCGACCTCATCCCCGAGAAGATCAAGGAAAAGCTGAAAAACGTCGGATTGTGGGACGTCAATCCCCTGAACCTGTTCCGCATCAGCTGGAAAAACGAGGCCAAGGAGTTCGGCGGCCTGTATCAGTCCGTCCCCAACTACGTCGAGATCCCGTCGAGCCTGTCGGGCGTGCCCTGCCGCATCATCGCAATGGCGGGCAAGTGGTTCCCCACCGGCTGCCACAAGGTGGGCGCTTCGTTCGGCTGCCTGGCTCCGCGTCTGGTCACGGGCCAGTTCGACGCAACGTACCATCACGCTGTTTGGCCGTCCACGGGCAACTACTGCCGCGGCGGCGCGTTCAACTCGAAGCTGCTGGCGTGCGACTCGGTCGCGATTCTGCCGGCGGAGATGTCCAAGGAGCGCTTTGACTGGCTGAGCAAGATCGCAGGCCAGGTCATCGCCACGCCGGGCTGCGAGTCCAACGTCAAGGAAATTTTCGACAAGACCTGGGAGCTCAAGCAGGATCCGAGCATGATGATCTTCAACCAGTTTGAAGAGATGGGCAACCCCCTGTGGCACTATAACGTCACCGGCTACGCGCTGGCTGATTTGTTTGAAGCCGTCAAGAAGCCCGGCCAGAATTTTGCCGGCGCGTGCTTCACCTCCGGCTCTGCCGGTACGATGTCGGCGGGCGACCTGCTCAAGGAGCGCTATCCGCACCTGAAGCTCGGTGTCGGCGAGGCGCTGCAGTGCCCGACGATTCTCAACAACGGCTTCGGCGGCCACCGCATCGAGGGCATCGGCGACAAGCATATCCCGTGGATTCACAATGTGAAGAACACCGACATGGCCATCGCCATC
This sequence comes from Clostridiales bacterium, assembly GCA_004555655.1. GTDB lineage: Bacteria > Bacillota > Clostridia > Oscillospirales > Oscillospiraceae > CAG-170. The sequence goes on along the minus strand of SFHJ01000012.1, from coordinate 12,304 downwards.
GACGATGAAGACAGCCAGCGCCTGCTGCGCCTGTTCAACACCGCCGAGGGCCAGAAGTATCTCAAGGAGGAACTGGGCCTTGACGACGGGCTGATTGAAAAGCTGACCTGGCTCGGCATCTCTGGCATCGCGAACGTGCTGTGCTGCATCAAGATGGCGAAGTACTACGAGCTGACCGAGAACGACGTGGTCGGCACCGTTCTGACCGACTCGGCCGTCATGTACGGCAGCCGTATCGAAGAGCTGAACGAGGCGCACGGCGCATACTCCGTCACCGAGGCGGCCAAGGATCATGCGCTGCATATGCTGGGGCTCAAGACTGACAGCATGCTCGAGCTGAGCTACGCCGACCGCAAGCGCGTACATAACCTCAAGTACTACACCTGGGTCGAGCAGCAGGGCCGCAATGTGCACGAGCTGAACGATCTGTGGTACGACAGCAAGAACACCTGGGACGCGGTGCACGCGCAGGCCAAGGAGCTGGATGAACTCATCAACGAGTTCAACGAGGCGACGGGGCTGCTGAAGGCGATGTAATCGCGCGGCCGCCGGCGGAAATACATTCTTTTGCTCCGCAGGCCCACTTTCTTTGTTCGGACAAAGAAAGCGGGGAAAGAAAGCCGCCAAAGGGAAAACCCTTCCGAATGGGTTTTCCCTTTGGAATCCCTTTCCTAACGGCCAAAGGGGGTCTGCGGACCCCGCTTTGGAAACCCCCGGGGCGCGGGACGGAAGTGCGTGGCAGCACGCAGGCTGCCTTGTGCAAAGGAAGCTGTCAGCAAAGCTGACTGGGGGATTGTGCCGCGCAGCGCAATGATATCCTATCATGACCGGCGCGGAGCCGGAGACAAGCGAACAGGCGGGGCGCAGCCCCGCCTTTTCACGATTCCTCTGCTGCAAGAAACGCCTCTTCCGCGTCCTGCTGGCCGTGGATGAGCAGCTGCTTCGCCAGGCCGTAGTTTTTCTCGTCCAGCGCATCGATCGCCTGCTCGACGGCCTGAAACAGAACGGTGTAATAGTGCGGCAGTTCTTCCATTTTTTCACCTCCCGAAAACAGTTTACCATTCTGCAATGCAGAATGCAATGCAAAAAGCAATGTATAAATAGGAGCGCATAATGCAATACCATGAGTCATATGAAACGTATGGCGAGGTGCATTATGAGCAAGTTCAGAATTCCGAAACCCGTGTCATCAACAAATAAGACAATCCGTTTTCCGAATGACGTTATTGACGCTGTGGAAGAGGCGATTCGGGGAACGGAGTGTACCTTCTCTGCGTTTGTGATTGAAGCGACCCGCGTGGCGCTCGAAAGTCTAGCAGAGGAAGAACTTGAAAGGGAGTAACGTCATGAAAAATGTCAAATACGCCAGGTGTGTCCGCTGCGGCAAAACGTACGAGGCCGTGCCCGACCTCACGAACTGCGCGTGCGGCGGCATTCTGGATATTGTCTATGACTACGACTACATCAAAACAAAGCTCACAAAGGAAGGGCTGAAAGCGCGCGGCAACCGCTCGATGTGGCGCTATCGCGAGCTGCTGCCGGTGGAGGAGACTACGCCCGACACGCCGCTTCGCGTGGGCTGGTCGCCGCTGTACGAAGAGCCGGGCCTCGCTAAGCAGCTTGGCATCAAAAAGCTGTGGGTGAAAGACGACGGGCAGAACCCGACCGCGTCGCTTAAAGACCGCGCGTCCGCTATGGCGGTTGCCAAGGCGAAAGAAGCGGGCGCTTCGATCATCGCGTGCTCGTCCACCGGCAACGCCGCGTCATCTCTGGCGGGCAACGCCGCCGCAGCGGGGCTCAAAACCTACATTTTCGTGCCCGAGCGCGCGCCCAAGGGAAAGGTTGCGCAGCTGATGATCTTCGGCGCGAACGTCATTTCCGTCAAGGGCAACTACGAAGAGACGTTCAAGCTCTCGGCCGAGGCCATCGACAAGTATGGCTGGTACAACCGCAACGCAGCCATCAACCCGTACCTGTCCGAGGGCAAGAAGACCGTTGCGCTGGAGATTGCCGAGCAGCTCGACTGGCAGATGCCGGACTATCTGGCGATCTCCGTCGGCGACGGATGCACCATCGCGGGCGTGTGGAAGGGATTAAAGGATCTGTACGCCATCGGCTTTATCGACAAGCTGCCGAGACTCATTTCCGCGCAGTCGACGGGCTGCTATCCCTTAAACCGCGCCATCCAGGAGAACGCGCCGTGGCAGCCCATGGAGGAGAACACCATCGCAGACTCGATTTCCGTCGGCGTGCCGCGCAATGCCGATAAGGCGCTCATGGCGATCCGCGAGTCGAACGGCCTTGCCATCAACGTGACGGACGAGGAAATCCTCGCCGCGCAGCGCCTGCTCGGCAGGACCTGCGGCGTATTCGGCGAGCCCGCCGGCGTGACGGGCACGGCGGCCGTCAAAAAAGCGTGCGAGCTGGGCCTGCTCGGCCCGGACGACACGGTCGTGTCCGTTGTGACGGGCAACGGCCTCAAGGACGTGGCCAACGCCATCAAATCCGCCGGCGAACCGATCCACATTGAGCCAGACCTTGATCTCATGGTGTCGGAATTCGCCAAGCGCGGCGTTACAGTAGAATAAGCTTGTGACGCTGAAAGGGAAAAAACCAAAGCCTCCTCTTTCAAAGAAAGGGGAGGTGCCCGGTGTGCACACTGGTCCGGAGGGGTGCTGCACCAACGCCTCCCTTGTGTAAAGAGAGGTGGATTGCCGAAGGCGAGACGGAGGGATTGACAACCCTCGCAAGCCCACACCGCAGATGGATATTTCGGCATATCCGTAACGCAATCCCTCAGTCAGCTTCGCTGCCAGCTCCCTTTACACAAGGGAGCCTTGGGCGCTGCCGCGCCAGTGCATCATACGAAAGTCCTCCGTATGACCGGCACATTTTGTTTAAACTTCCTTTTATGCAAGGAAGCACTTGATGTGGACGAACGAATGCTATCCCGGGCGGGACTAACCGCCCGGGATAAAATTTTTCGTTGCAATTCGAAAAACATATTGGTATGATGGGCATATGAAAAAGAGAGTTTCATTCTATGTCAGCCGCAAAAATGTGCTTGTCTGGCTGGCAGCGCTGGCTCTGGTGGCTTCGGCAATCGTCCGCATCGCATATTTCTGCGGGAAAGGCGCAGATGCAACGACGGTGTGGCTGCAAATCGTATTGCCGGTGGCAGGCTGCCTGATCTATGTGTTCATCCTGCTCCTCGGCGGGCAGGAGCGGTTCTACCGCACATCCGTGCCGGTGTTTATGCTGGCAATTTACTATGGCATCAAGGTCTCTCTGATCCCGTACAGCGCCATGCTGGGGCTGACGTTCGTGTTCTGGGTGGCGTATTTGGCGATCGCCGCGTGCTATATGGTTACGGTCTCGGGTCATATGCGCAACAACTGGCTGCTGGTGCTGCTGCTGGCAGGCGCGCTGGCCTCGCTGCTCTACGTCCACCGCACCCAGCTGCGCGCGGGCGACTGGTCCGCCGTCTATGCCGTCGCGCCGGACATCCTGTTCCTGCTCGGCGGACTGTGTGCGGTGCTGGCGATGCAGGTGCATCTGGACGGGGCGTATCATCCCACCTGGGGCGACCGCTCCGATGGGCGCAAGCTTCGCTCGCTCGACCCGATGCAGATCGTGGCCAACTACATCATGCCAACGCGCTGTGAGTCGTCGAACGATATCCACGACTCGGTCGAGATCACGGCCATGGAGCGCTACATCCGTGAAAAACGGCGCGAGGGACTTTCCAGCTTCGGCGTAACGCACGTCTTTCTGGCGGCGTATGTGCGCGTGGTGGCCAAGTATCCCGGCCTCAACCGCTTCCTTTCCGGCCAGCAGGTCTATTCGCGCGGCGACGATATCCAGTTCTGCATGGTCGTAAAGACCGAGATGTCGACGAGCGCGAACGAGAGCATCACAAAGCTGCACCTGAGGCCCACCGACACCAGCTACGACGTGTATGAAAAGCTGAAAGCGGGCTTTGAAGGCATTCAGGGCCAGAAGACCGGCAGCAGCGACTTTGACAAGACGGCCAAGGCGCTCTCGCTCATCCCGGGTGTGGTGTTTAAGTTTGTCGTGTGGCTGCTGCGCGTGATGGACTATTTCGGCCTGATTCCGAAGTTCTTGCTGGAGGTCAGCCCGTTCCATGCCTCCATCTTCTTTACCTCGATGGGTTCTCTGGGCATTCCGCCCATCGTGCACCACCTGTATAACTTCGGCAATATGCCGGTGTTCGTTTCGTTCGGCTGCAAGCGCCGGGCCAACGAGGTGATGGCCGACGGCACTGTGGTGCAGCGCAAGTACATCGACTACTCGGTCAACACCGACGAGCGCATCGTCGACGGCTTCTATTATGCCACGGCGCTCAAGTACATGAAGCGCCTGCTGCAGCACCCCGAGCAGCTCGATACGCCGCCAGAGGAAGTCGTGCACGACGTAGACTGAGGCAGCATATGACGCGAAACGAATTTTCCGGCTGGTGCGCCGCGGGCGTGCGGCTTTTGGACGGCGCGACGGGCACCAATATGGCGAAGGTGGGATTGCCGCGGGGCGTATGTACCGAGGCGTGGATCGCGGAGCATCCTGAGCCGCTGCTGCAGCTGCAGCGTGCGTATGTGGAGGCGGGCAGCCAGATCATCTACGCGCCGACGTTCGGGGCCAACCGCGACTCGCTGGCGAGATTCGGTCTGGAGGGCGAACTGGCAGCGCTCAACCGGACGCTGGTCGAGCTGTCGAAGCAGGCGGCAAATGGCCGCGCGATGGTTGCGGGCGACCTCACGACGACGGGAAAGCCCGTCACGGACGACCCGGCCGACTATGAAGCGCGTATCGCGCTTTACCGCGAGCAGGCGCTCGCGCTGGCGGATGTGGGCGTGGAGCTGTTCGCCGTGGAAACGATGATGGGCGTGAGTGAGACGATGGCCGCCGTCGAGGCCATCCGCAGCGTGTCTGACCTGCCGGTTCTGTGCACGCTGAGTCTGCAGAGCGACGGAAAGGCGTATTTTGACGGCTCGGGCGAGGAGGCGGCCGCGGCGGTCGAGGCGCTGGGCGCCGATGCCGTGGGCGTCAACTGCTCGGCGGGGCCCGATCAGCTCGAGAGCGTGGTTGCCATGATGCGCCGCGCCTGCGCTCTTCCCATTGTGGCAAAGCCCAACGCGGGCCTGCCGGTCATCGACGACAAGACGGGCGAGGCGCACTACAGCATGGACGAGACTGCATTTGCCCGGCACATGGCAAAGCTGCATCAGGCGGGCGCAACGATTTTGGGCGGCTGCTGCGGCACGACGCCTGCGTATATCCGCGCGCTGCGCACGGTATTTCCCAAATAAGTCAAATCCCTGCGCGAACAGCGTTCGCGCAGGGATTTCAGCGTGTCGAAACAGCCTCGCAGAGTTTCGCGCCCGCAGCAGGCCGCAGCCTGTTGTCGAAAAACTCCAATGGAGTTTTTCGACAGCCTCAAATCCCCGCACGGACGCAGTCCGCGCGGGGATTTTGTCATATCTTGATGGTCTGGTGTGAGAGGGTGAACTGCTTCAAAAACGCGAAGAACGCCTCCACGGCGGTGTTGTCGATCTGGTTTGCGCGGCAGGTGAAGATGATGTCGCGGCGGCACAGGGGCTTTTCAATCTCGAGCAGCTTCACATGCTCGCTGTCGAGTTTGCCCCATGTGAACTCCGGCCAGAACCCCACGCCCATGTTGGCCGCGATCATGTTGCGCACGGCCGAGGGGTTGTCGCTCTCAAAGAGAATCTGCGGCGTGAAGCCCGCGTGCGCGCAGAATTTGTCGCAGATCCACCGGAGCGGCCGCGAGCCCATCAGGCAGATAAAGCCCTCGTCCTTCACGTCCTCGAGACAGACGCTGTCAAGCTGCGCGTAGCGGCTGCGCTCGGGGACGGCGAGGAAGATCTTTTCGGTACAGACAAATTCGTGCTTTGACGCCTCTTCGGGCAGCTGGTAGAACATTTTTGTGGTGACGGAGATGTCATAGAGCTGCTCCTGCGGGTTCTGCAGCATCTGAAAGTGCAGCTCGGGATGCTCTTTTTTATAGGCGATGACGGCCTCGGTGATGAAGCTCGACGCGGCCAGCACGTTCAGCCGTATGGTCTGCGTCTGCTGCTCGGCCATAGCGGCAAGCTCCTCCGGGATGCGGTCGAGCTGCGCCAGAATGGGCTTCAGCCGGTCGCGCAGAAATGCGCCGTACTGCGTGAGTACGATGCCGCGGCCGCTCTGCATGAAAAGCGGCACGCCAAGGTCATTCTGCAGGCGGTGGATGGCCTGCGTCAGCGCTGGCTGCGCGATGTGCAGCTTGCGCGCGCTTTTCGTGATGTGCTGCGATTCGGCGACCTCGAGAAAATAACGGATCTGCGAAAGCTCCATGACGTCCTCCATTCATAACAAAGACAATATCATTCTGATAAAAAATATATATTTGAAATTATTCAAAGTCAAGTGTATCATAGGCGTCGCGGTCAGAAAGACGGCGAAAAAGAAAAAGGGAGAGAATTGAAATGGCGGATATTCTGGAAACAGTTATGTTGGTCTGCTTCGGCTGCTCGTGGCCGTTGTCCGTGTATAAAAACATCAGGGCGCGCAGCGCCAAGGCGATGAGTCTGCAGTTCATCCTGCTCATCATCGCAGGCTATGTCGCAGGGATCACCGCGAAGGTCCTGCGCGGCAATTTCAGCTATGTGCTGGTCATGTACATCATCAACCTCGTGATCGTATCGGTCAACGTGGTCGTGTATTTCATCAACCGCCGCTATGACCGGCAGGCGGAACAGGAGCAGACTATGCAGAACAATACGACAAACGAAATCGCAGCGCAGCATACCACGATCGAAGCGCAGATCCCGGCCGCCGCAGTGCAGACCGAGCCGCAGGTGCAGCAGGCTGATGTGCGCCGCGCGCTCACTGCCTTTGCGCAGATGGATGCCATCGAGCCGACCGGCGGCGTGGCCGTCTTCGGCGGAGAGAGCTTTGCAAATATCCCGTTCGCTGAGCTGGCGGAGAGCAGCGGCATGGACGTGGCGGTACACAACCGCAGCATCGCGGGCCTGCGTCTTGCCGAGTGCGCCGATGCGCTGGAGGCATGCGTGCTGGCGATCCATCCCGAGAAGGTGTTTTTGAACCTCGGCGAGGCCGATTTGGGCGGCGATATGGACGAGGCGATGGAGCAGTACGAGTGGCTGCTGTACACGCTGCACAACCGCAGCCGTGCGAAACTGTATCTCACAGGCGTCATGCAGCGCTCGCCGTCGGCCGAGGCATTCAATACCCGGCTCAAGGCGCTGGCCGCAGAGGATGGCTGCACGTTTATCGACCTTGCACCCGCGCTTGAGAGCGGGAACGCCGCGCTGCGCGCGTTTGAACTGATGCGCAGCGACATGCGCCTGCATCCCATCACGCTGACCGAGGCCATGCAGATTGCCGGCCAGTGCGGCGCGGCCAACGCCGGTTAAACGCCCCTACTTTTTTTGATAGCGATTACGCGCTGCCCAAATCCCGGGCAGCGCGTATTTGTTTATTTTTCTGCGACGTTCCACATCATTGTAGCCAGCAGGCGGACAACGGCCTGCATATCGTCGGCGGGGATATACTCAAACCGGCCATGGTAGTTCTCGCCGCCCGTGCAGAGGTTCGGGCAGGGGAGACCCTCATAGGAAAGCCGTGCGCCGTCGGTGCCGCCGCGGATGGGCACGACGATGGGTTCAATGCCGAGCTGGCGCATGGCCGTTTTCGCGTCCTCAATCAGGAACATGCAATCCGACAGCTTTTCTTTCATATTATAGTAGCTGTCCTTGAGCTCGAGCGCTGCCGTACCCGCGCCGTAGCGGGCGTTGATGGTATCCACTGCACGCTGCATGACCGCCTTGCGCGCTTCAAACTTTTCGCGGTCGTGGTCGCGGATGATGTAGTGCATGGTGGCTGTCTCCGTCTCGCCGCGGATATCGGTCAGATGGTAAAAGCCCTCGTAACCCTCGGTGTTCGCGGGCGTTTCGTTCTCCGGCAGCAGCGCGTGCAGCTGCATGGCGACCAAACTCGCGTTTACCATCTTGTTCTTGGCAGAGCCGGGGTGGATGGACCTGCCGTGAATGGTGATCTTTGCGGACGCGGCGTTGAAATTCTCATACTCCAGCTCGCCCAGCGCACCGCCGTCAACGGTGTAGGCGTAGTCCGCGCCGAAGCCCTTGACGTCAAACAGGTCTGCGCCGCGGCCGATCTCCTCGTCCGGCGTGAAGCCGAGCTTCACCGTGCCGTGCGGGCGGCCGGAGCTGAGCAGCAGATCGGCGGCACAGAGAATCTCCGCCACGCCGGCCTTGTCGTCCGCGCCGAGAAGCGTGGTGCCGTCGGTCACGATCAGGCGCTTGCCGATGTTGCGCTTCAGCGATTCAAACGCATCGGGCGACAGGCGGATGTCCTTTCCCGCGTTCAGAATCACGTCTCCGCCTGCGTATGGCTCAGTCACACGCGCACGGATGTTCGCGCCCGACGCGTCAGGCGAGGTGTCCATGTGCGCGATGAGGCCCATGACAGGGAGCTTTTTATCTGTGTTGGCGGGCACGGTGCCGTAGACGTAGCCATGTCCGTCCATGTGCGCATCCACAATGCCGATGGACTGCATCACGCGCACCAGCTCTTCGCCGAGCACGCGCTGGTTCGGCGTGGAGGGGCAGGTCTCGCTTTCTTCATCCGAGGTCGTGTCAAACGACACGAGCTTTAGAAACAGTTCTACAACGTCCATACGAACGCTCCTTCCAGATTGTATTGAGGAAATCATAGCACAAAACGCGGCCGGAAGCAACCACGCAAACTGGACTTATAAAGATAATATAATTTTGGCACTGGAGATAGGGCCAGAAGCGTGGTATGGTCAAAGTATAAAATCAAAGAAAGCAGGGATTTCCATGATGCAGCAAATTGCCGAACAGGCCGCTGCGGCAGCGCGCGAGCTGTGCGAGACGGCGAAACTAAAGGCGGGCGACATTCTCGTTGTGGGCTGCTCGACCAGCGAGGTGCGCGGCAGCAAAATCGGCACCGATTCCGCACCCGAGACGGCGGAGGTGCTGTTTCAGGCGATTCAGGGCGTATTGCAGCCCAGGGGCATTTTTCTTGCGGCGCAGTGCTGCGAGCACCTGAACCGTGCGATCATCACTTCGCGCGCAGCCGTTCCGGGACAGGAGATTGTGAACGTCGTGCCGCAGCCGAAGGCGGGCGGTTCGTTTGCCACTGCGGCGTACAAGTACCTGGATGACCCCGTGGCTGTCGAACACATCCGCGCCGACGCGGGACTTGACATCGGCGGCACGCTCATCGGCATGCACCTGAAGCAGGTGGCCGTGCCGGTGCGGCTGCAGACGAAGCACGTTGGCGAGGCCATCGTGCTGGCTGCGCGCACAAGACCCAAATTTATCGGCGGCGTGCGGGCGAGATACGACGAAAGTATGCTGTAAAAAGCCTCGCAGAGTTTCGCACCCGCAGGTGCGAAACTGACGTGGATCGTTTTTGCCGGGGACATGTGCCTCGGCAAAAACACGTTTTACCCTGCAAGTGTGAAAATGGCCGCCCGAAGGCGGCCATTTCTTTGCGCGTAACAGGGTGCAGAACCCGTTGCTGAAAAAACAACGTTTTTTCAGCAGATTCTTATCTGGCAAGCTCGGCGGTATCCTGCGCAATCATGAGCTCCTCGTTCGTCGGGATGACCCAGACGGTGACCTTGGAGTCGGGCGTGGAGATGATGACCTCTTCGCCGCGCAGCTTGTTCTTCTCCGCGTCGATCTTGACGCCCAGATACTCCAGACCCTCGCAGATGCGCGCGCGCATCGAGCCGGAGTTCTCGCCGACGCCGGCGGTGAAGACCAGACAGTCGAGTCCGCCAAGCGCCGCGGCGTAAGCGCCGATATACTTCTTGACTTCGTACGCGAACTTCTCAAGCGCCAGCTTGCAGTCCTCGTTGCCCTGATCGGCGGCGGCTTCGATGTCGCGGAAGTCGGACGAAACGCCGGACAGCGCCAGCACGCCGGACTTCTTGTTGAGCATGTTCAGGCACTCGTCGGCGGAGATGCCCTCTTTATTCATGATGAACTGCGCCACGCAGGTGTCGATATCGCCGGCGCGCGTGCCCATGGGGACGCCTGCCAGAGGGCTCAGGCCCATGGAGGTATCCTGGCACTTGCCGTCCTTGACCGCGGACAGGGAAGAACCGTTGCCCAGGTGGCAGACGATGATCTTGTCGGCGTTCTTGCCGCCCATCAGCTCAATGCAGCGCTTGGAGACGAAGCGGTGCGACGTGCCGTGGAAGCCGTAGCGGCGCAGGTGATCCTCGGTGTAATACTTGGTGGGGATTGCATAGCGGTAGGCCTTGGGCGGCATGGTCATGTGGAACGCCGTGTCGAAGACTGCGACCTGGGGCTTGCCGGGCATGGCCTTTTCGCAGGCCTCGATGCCCATGAGGTTGGCGGGGTTGTGCAGCGGGCCAAGGGGGATGCAGTCGCGGATGGCCTGCTTGCAGGCATCGTCGATGATGCAGGAGGCAACAAACTTGTCGCCGCCGTGCAGCACGCGGTGACCCACAGCGTCGATCTCGTCGACGGACTTGATGACGCCGTACTCGCTGTCGACCAGAATGTCCATGACAGCCTCAATGGCCTCTTTGTGCGTGGGCATGGGGATGTCCTTGACCAGCTTCTTGCCGGACGCGATGACCTTGTGGTTGAGTCTGCCGTCAAGACCGATGCGCTCGCACAGCCCCTTGGCGGTGACGTCGCCGGTATCGGGGTTCATGAGCTGATACTTCAGGCTCGAGCTGCCGGCGTTGATGACCAGAATGTTCATAATTCGATTCACTCCTGTATACGATTTCTTTTTTCCGTGTTTTGTGTTAGAATACTCACAGCTACTCAATATCATACAACAAAAGAACAGGGGAAACAAGAGTTTTTGCGGAATTTTTTCCAAAGGAGGCGGCATATGGCAATCTGCGGCGTGATCTGCGAGTATAATCCATTCCATCTGGGCCACGAAAAGCAGCTGCGGCTCGTCCGCGGGCATCTGGGCGGGGACGCAGTGGTCGTGGCGCTCATGAGCGGGAACTATGTCCAGCGCGGCGAGCCTGCGGTCTTTGATAAGATGACGCGCGCAAAGGCGGCGGTTTTGTCTGGGGCAAATCTCGTGCTGGAACTGCCGGTCACGTGCTGCCTGCGCTCGGCCGAGGGGTTTGCCTCGGGTGGTGTGGAGATTTTTTCGCGGCTGGGGTGTGTGGAGTATCTCGCCTTCGGCTGCGAGTGCGGCGATTTGGACGCGCTGCTTTCGGCAGCGCGGGCGATGGAGGACGCTGGCTTTGACGCGCAGCTGCGAGAAGAGATTGCCGCCGGCTGCAGCTATGCGGCTGCCCGGCAGCGCGCGCTGGCATCCGTGGGCGCGGACGCGTCGGTGCTGGAAAAGCCGAACGATATTCTGGCCGTAGAATACTGCCGGGCGCTTTTGCGTCTGCAAAGCCAGATGCAGCCGCTGGCAATCCGCCGCGAAGGCGACTATCACGCCGCGGAGGCGGAGAAGGAAAACCCGTCGGCCACCAGCGTGCGTGCACTTTTATCAGATGGCGGCGGCTGGCGCGCGTTTGTGCCGCGCGAAGCGGCCGGGGTCTATGAAAACGCGGCGGCGCATACGCTCGGCTCCGGCGAGCGCGCCGTGCTTGCGCGCCTGCGCGGCCTGACGCCGGCCGAATGGGAGCGCTGCGCGCACGGCTCGGAGGGTCTTTGGTGCAAGGCGCAGAAAGCAGCCGCGCGCTGCGGCGAACTGGAGGCGTTATTTGCCGCCGTGAAGTCGAAGCGCTATCCGCGCACGCGGCTGCAGCGGCTTGTGATGTGCGCATATCTGGGCATTTCCCGGGAAATGCTGCAGATAACACCGGATTATGTGCGCGTCCTGGCCTTTGACGATGCCGGCCGCGCGGCGCTGCGCAGCATGAAACAGACGGCAAGCCTCGCGCTGGTGAACGCGGGCGAGCGGCCATCCGGCACGGCGTATTATGATCTTGAGCGCCGCGCGGCGCTGCTTTATGATCTTTTTCGTGCGCCAGGCGCGCAGAATGCGGCGTGCGGGGAAGAAAATTGTCGGATTTTCCAAAAGAAAACTTGAAAAATTGCTTGCATTATAGAATCTTTTGTGCTACTATATTAGGGCGTTTGAACCAAGGGAAGGGCAAAAAGCCTTTTTACAGAAATCTGATGAGAGAGGTGAAACTCATGAAGGAAGGTATCCATCCCAAGTACGAACAGACTACTATCAGATGCGCGTGTGGTGCAGT